>JBBSRN010000020.1:0-15960 GCA_038242985.1 Propionibacteriales bacterium
AGCGACGAGCCCGCCGGCCATCAGCGGACTCCTCGACCGTCGATCAGCAGCGGCCGGAGGAAGTGACCGGTGTGGCTGTCGGTGTTCTTCGCGACGTCCTCCGGTGTGCCCTCGGCCACCAGCAGTCCCCCGCCGCTGCCGCCCTCAGGCCCCATGTCGATGACCCAGTCGGCGGTCTTGATGACGTCGAGGTTGTGCTCGATGACGATGACGGAGTTGCCGGTGTCGACGATGCGTTGCAGGACCCCGAGCAGCTTGCGGATGTCCTCGAAGTGCAGACCCGTGGTGGGCTCGTCGAGCACGTAGACGGTGCGACCCGTCGACCGCTTCTGCAGCTCGGCGGACAGCTTGACCCGCTGGGACTCGCCCCCGGACAACGTCGTGGCCGGCTGGCCGAGCCGCACGTAGCCCAGACCCACCTCGACCAGGGTGCGCAGGTGCCGCGCGATCACGGGAATGGCCTCGAAGAACTCCACCGCCTCCTCGATGGGCATGTCGAGGACCTCGGCGATCGTCTTGCCCTTGAAGTGCACCTCGAGCGTCTCGCGGTTGTACCGGGCGCCGTGGCAGACCTCGCACGGCACGTAGACGTCGGGCAGGAAGTTCATCTCGATCTTGATCGTGCCGTCGCCGGCACACGCCTCGCAGCGGCCGCCCTTGACGTTGAAGGAGAACCGGCCCTGCAGGTAGCCCCGCATCTTGGCCTCGGGCGTCTGCGCGAACAGCTTGCGCACGTGATCGAAGACGCCGGTGTAGGTGGCGGGGTTGGACCGCGGGGTGCGGCCGATCGGTGACTGGTCGACGTGGATGACCTTGTCGACCTGCTCGAGCCCGTCGATGGTGCGGTGTCGACCCGGGATGGTGCGCGAGCTGTAGATGGTGCGGGCCAGCTGGGTGTAGAGGATGTCGTTGACCAGCGTGGACTTGCCCGAACCGGACACCCCGGTGACCGCGACGAACTGACCGAGCGGGAACGTGACGTCGATGTCGCGCAGGTTGTGCTCCTTGGCGCCGCGCACCACGAGCTCGCGGCCCTTCTCGCGAGGGCGGCGCACCTCCGGCACGGGGATGGCCTCGCGGCCCGACAGGTACTTGCCGGTCAGCGAGTCCTTGCTGGTGAGCAGCTCCTCGACCGGCCCGGACACGATGACCTGGCCGCCGTGCTCGCCCGCACCGGGGCCGATGTCGACGGCCCAGTCCGCGGCGCGGATGGTGTCCTCGTCGTGCTCGACGACGATCAGCGTGTTGCCGAGGTCGCGCAGCCGGATGAGGGTCTCGATGAGGCGGTGGTTGTCGCGCTGGTGCAGTCCGATCGACGGCTCGTCGAGCACGTACAGCACGCCGACCAGACCGGCGCCGATCTGGGTGGCCAGCCGGATGCGCTGCGCCTCACCGCCGGACAGGGAGCCGGCGGCGCGGTCGAGGGCGAGGTAATCCAGGCCGACGTCGAGCAGGAAGCGCAACCGCTCGTTGATCTCCTTGAGCACCCGTTCGCCGATCTGGCGCTCGCGATCGCTCATCTCCAGATCGGCCAGGTACTCCGCGGCGTCGGCGATCGACAGGGCGCAGACCTCGGCGATGTTCTTGGGGCCGTGCTGCTCGTTGTTGAGCTGCACGGCCAGGATGACCGGCTTGAGCCGGGTGCCGCCGCAGACCGGGCAGGGCACCTCACGCATGAAGCCCTCGAGCCGCTCGCGGTTGGTGTCGGACTCGGTCTCGTCGTGGCGCCGTTCCAGATAGCTGATGGCCCCTTCGAAGGCGGTGTAGTACGACCGTTCGCGGCCGTAGCGGTTCTTGTACCGCACGTGGACCTTGGTGGGGTGACCGTGCAGCACCGCCTGCTGGGCGGACGCCGGCAGATCTCCCCACGGCGTGTCGGTGCTGAAGCCGAGCTCGGTGCCCAACGCGTCGAGGATGCGCTGGTAGTAGTCGGCGACGTGAGCCGAGGCCCACGGCGAGACGGCGCCCTCGTTCAGGGACTTGCTGTCGTCGGGGACGACCAGCTCGGGATCGACCTCCATGCGCGTGCCGATGCCGTGGCACTCGTTGCAGGCGCCGAACGGTGCGTTGAACGAGAACGAGCGGGGCTCGAGCTCGTCGACGGCCAGCGGGTGGTCGTTGGGGCAGGCGAGCTTCTCGGAGAAGCGGCGCGTGCGGTCCGGATCGTCGGCGGGCAGATCGACGTAGTCGATGATGACCAGGCCGTCGGCCAGCCCGAGGGCCGTCTCGATGGACTCGGTGAGTCGTTGCTGGGCGCTGTCCTTGACCTGGAGCCGGTCGACGACGACGTCGATGGTGTGCTTCTTCTGCTTGGCCAGCTTCGGCGGCTCGTCGGCGAGCATGTGCACCTCGCCATCGACGACGGTGCGGCTGAACCCCTGGGACTGCAGCTGACGGAACAGCTCGAGGTACTCGCCCTTGCGACCCCGGATCACCGGCGCGAGCACCTGGAAGCGCTGGCCCTGCTCGCCGGCCATGATGCGGTCGACGATCTGCTGGGGCGTCTGGCGGGTGATGGGCTCACCGCACACGGGGCAGTGCGCACGGCCCGCGCGGGCGTAGAGCAGGCGCAGGTAGTCGTACACCTCGGTGATGGTGCCGACGGTCGACCGAGGGTTGCGGGAGGTGGACTTCTGGTCGATCGAGACCGCCGGCGACAGGCCTTCGATGAAGTCGACGTCGGGCTTGTCCATCTGGCCGAGGAACTGGCGTGCGTAGGCCGACAGCGACTCGACGTAACGGCGCTGGCCCTCGGCGAAGATCGTGTCGAATGCGAGCGACGACTTGCCCGATCCGGACAGGCCCGTGAAGACGATCAGGGAGTCGCGCGGGAGGTCGATCGAGACGTCCTTGAGGTTGTTCTCACGGGCGCCGCGGACGACAAGACGATCTATCACGTAATTCCTCTGAAGCTCTGATGACGGGCAGTCGACGGGCGCGTTCCATCGTATCGACGCCCCCTGACAGTTTTTCAGCATGCGGCACTCCCCGCAGGTCTGGCCGCCCCCACCCTGGGGGGGTTAGACTCGCGGCCTACACCCCCCCGGCATGTGGGGGTCCATGACCTACACCGTACAAGGCGAGGTCGGCGGCGCCGCCGACACCCAGGACGCGGGCGACCTGCAGATCACCAAGATCGCGGTCGGACCCATGTCGAACAACGCGTACCTGCTGCGCTGCACGGTGACCGGCGAGCAGGTGCTGATCGACGCGGCCAACGAGGCGGACACGCTGCTGGCGCTGATCGGCGAGGCCGGACTGGCGCGGATCGTGACGACCCACCGTCATCAGGACCACTGGGACGCCCTGGCCGAGGTGGTCGAGGCCACCGGGGCCGAGACGCTGGCCGGCGAACGGGACGTCGAGGGCATACCCGTCGCCACGACGCACCCGGTGGCTACCGGCGCCCGCGTCCGGGTCGGCTCGTGCGAGCTGGAGATCACCGAGATCGTCGGCCACACGCTCGGCTCCATCGCGCTGGCCTACGACGACCCGGACGGCATCGTGCACCTGTTCACCGGCGACTCGCTGTTCCCCGGCGGTGTCGGCAAGACCTGGGAGCCCGGCGACTTCGAGACCCTGGTCGACGACGTCGAGACCAAGATCTTCGATCGCTACCCCGACGACACGCACTTCTACCCTGGCCACGGCAGCGACGGCACCCTCGGCGCCGAGCGCAAATCGATCCCGACATGGCGCGAACGCGGCTGGTGAACCCATGAATCTGGTCGACAGGCTCCGCGCGGCGGGATGCGTGTTCGCCGAGGACGAGGCGGCCCTGCTGGGTGCGGAGGCCTTCGACGCCGCACACCTGGAGCAGATGGTGCGACGCCGGATCGGGGGCGAGCCGCTGGAGCAGATCGTCGGGTGGGCCGAGTTCGCCGGGTTCCGCCTCGTCGTCGCCCCGGGGGTGTTCGTGCCACGGCGGCGCACGCTGCTCCTGGCTCGAGAGGCTGCCGCGGCCCTCCCGCCGGGCGGTCGCGTCCTCGATCTGTGCTGCGGCGTCGGAGCTGTCGCGGCCGCGGTCCTCGCCGCCCGACCCGACGCGCGAGCACACCTCAGCGACCTCGACCCGGTCGCCGTCGACTGTGCCCGACGGAACGTACCGACTGCCGTCGCGTGCATCGGCGACCTGTTCGACCCGCTCCCCCGCGACCTGCGCTTCGATGTCGTGACCGTCAACGCGCCGTACGTGCCCACCGACGAGATCGCCCAGATGCCACCCGAGGCGCGCGACCACGAGCGACGGATGGCTCTCGATGGCGGCGCCGACGGTGTTCACGTGCACCGCCGCATCGCCGAAGCAGTCGCATCCTGGCTCGCTCCCGATGGACACGTCCTGATCGAGACCGCAGCCCATCTGGCGCCGCTGACCGCGGCTGCGCTCTCCGCCGCGGGCCTGAGGACCCGCACCGTGCACGACGACCAGCTGGACGCCACCGTCGTGGTGGCCACCTCAGGTCATCGTTCGGGTGGCACCTCGGGCCAGATCGCCTAGCCTCAGACCATGCGCATGCTCGGACCGACACTGATGATCGGACTCGCGCTCCTCGCCGGTTGCAGCGGCAGCTCGGACTCCGCAACGCCCGAAGCGTCGACCGGCTCGTCGAAGACCGATGCCTGCGACGAGGTCCGAGCCGGCATCGAGTCGTTCAACGCCAGTGACTACGCCATGACGGTCGATCACTTCCGCAAGGCGATGCCCCTGGCCGTCGACCAGGCCAAGCGCGACGACTCCAGTAAGGCCGCCGATCTGGTCGAGGCCGTCACCTACTACGCCGAGCTGGATCCGGACCAGTACGCCGAAGCCGCTCAGTCGTCCAAGGACTTCGCGAAGTACAAGGCCATCACCCTCGGCCAGTGCGTGCCGGTGCAGCAGCCCGGCGGGAGCGACGAACCCCCGCAGGTCGTCACCTGAATCGCCGGTCGGTCTGCGCGCTCACAACGTGACGGGCAGCTCGTCGACGCCGTAGACGAACGACAGCCGTCGAAAGCTCAGCTCGTCCTCGGAGGTCGAGAGCGCCAGATCCGGAAAACGCTGCAGAAGCTTCGGGAACACGATCCGCAGCTCGATGCGGGCCAGCTCGGCCCCGATGCAGCGGTGGATGCCGTGCCCGAAGGCCAGATGGCCCGAGGAGGGAACACGCGACGGATCGAAGGCGTCCGGGTCGGCACCGACGACCGCACCGTCGCGGTTGGCGCCGGTCAAGGACGCGATCACCACGTCACCGGCCCGCACCTCCTGCCCGAACAGCTCCATGTCCTGCTTCGCGAACCGTGGGAAGGCCACCTGCACGACCGCGAGGTGGCGCAACAGCTCCTCGACGACGCGGTCCACGTCCTCTCGAGAGCCGTCACGCATCAGTGCGGCGTGCTCGGGATTGCGCAGCAGCACCATGGTGCCGAGGGCGATCATCCCGGCGGTGGTCTCGAAGCCGCCGGTGAAGATGCCGTCGGCGAGGCCAGCGAGGTCGACATCGTTGATCGTGTCGCCCTCGTCGCGGATGATCTGTCCCAGCAGGCCCGGCCCCGGGTCCTTGCGCTGACGCTCCACGGCGTCGAACAAGAATGTGCGCTGCGCCGACACCGCCCCGAATGCCGCGCCGCCGAGGCTGGCGTCGAAACGCGCACTGCCGAGCTTCGCGAAGGCCTCACGATCCTCGTAGTCCAGGCCGAGCAGGGCGCAGATGGTCTGAAAGGGCACCGGGAACGCCAGGTGCTTGGCCAGATCGACGACCCCGGTGTCCTGCGCACCCTTCTCCAGCTCGTCGAGCTGTTCGTCCACGATGTCCTCGATCATCGGTTCGAGCCTGGCAAGACGACGCATCGTGAACTCCGGCGTGACGATCTTGCGCAACCGGGTGTGCAGCGGTGGGTCGGTGAACCCGAGCCCGCCGACGTCATCGGCCGTCGTGGGCCCATCGCCGCTGAACAGGTGCCGGATGTCGTTGCTGTAGGAGAGGCGATCGGTGAGCACCTGTCGGGCCTCCGCGTAGCCGGTGACCAGCCAGATCCGGAAGTCGAACGGCATCGGCAGCAGATGCATCGGCGCGGTCTCGCGGTAGTGCTTGATCTCGGGCAACGGATCAACGCCGATGCGGCGCAGCGGGATCTTGGTCGGCTCCGGGATGAACTTGATGCGCGACAGGTCGATGCCGCGGCTCTGGATGCGTCGCGCGATGAACGCGCTGGTCGCGCGCCGCACCATCCCACGAACCTCAAGCACGTGCTGAAACCTACACGGGGGGTTGCCACGTGCTTCATATCACTGCAGGGTGAGTCACCGCCCGCCGCCGCGCACCTCCCGAAGGAACATCCATGACCGCCGACACCACCCCCTCCCAGCCCACCGAGCTCAAGCGGGTCATGGGCCCGCGACTGCTCCTGCTGTTCATCGTCGGCGACATCCTCGGCGCGGGGGTCTACGCCGTCACCGGACAGATCGGTGGGAAGGTCGGCGGTCTCGTCTGGCTGCCGTTCCTCCTGGCCTTCATCGTCGCGGCCATGACCGCACTGTCCTACCTCGAGCTGGTCACCAAGTACCCGCAGGCCGCCGGCGCGGCCCTGTACACGCACCAGGCGTTCGGCATCCACTTCGTCACGTTCCTCGTGGCGTTCGCGGTCGTCTGTTCCGGTGTCACCAGCGCATCGACCAGCGCCAAGACGCTGGCCGACAACCTCAGTGGGGGTCTGGAGATCAACGGCGTCATCGAACAACCCATGGGTCCGGGCACCATCACCGCGATCGCGATGGGATTCATGGTGCTGCTGGCGCTGATCAACCTGCGCGGAGTCGGCGAGAGCGTGAAGTTCAACGTGATCCTGACGATCGTCGAGGTGGCCGCTCTCGCGATCGTCATCGGCGTCGGCTTCTACGCCATGGGACAGGGCGGCGCCAACGTCGGCGAGCTCGTCACCTTCCGCGACTACGACGACAAGGGGCTGTTCCTGGCCGTGACCGCCGCCACCTCGATCGCGTTCTTCGCCATGGTGGGCTTCGAGGATGCCGTCAACATGGTCGAGGAGGTCGAGAACCCGCAGAAGATCTTCCCCAAGGTCATGCTGACCGGTCTGGGCATCGCGGTGATCCTGTACATGCTGGTGGCGATCTCGGTGGTCAGCGTCCTGACGTCCGAGGAGCTGAAGAACATCGCCGACGCCGAAGGCCGTGCCCTGCTCGAGGTCGTGTCCAAGGGTGCGCCGGGATTCCCGATCGACCGGGTCTTCCCGTTCCTCGCCGTGTTCGCGGTCGCGAACACCGCCCTGATCAACATGCTGATGGCCAGCCGCCTGCTGTACGGCATGGCGAAGCAGAAGGTGCTGCCCCGCCCGCTCGCCGCGGTGCTGCCCGGCCGCCAGTCACCGTGGGCTGGCATCGTGTTCTCGACCGCCCTCGCGCTCGGCCTGATCTACTACGTCACCAACTCCACGAATGCCGACGGAGAGCCCACCAACGTCGTCTCGAACCTCTCCAACGTCACGGCCCTGTTGCTGCTGTGCGTGTTCGCGATCGTCAACATCGCCTGCGTGGTGCTGCGGCGCAAGGACCCACGAGCCAAGGCCTTCTTCGTCTCCCCCGGACAGCTACCCGTCGTGGCAGCGGCACTGTGCCTGTTCCTCGCCGGACCCTGGGTGGACCGTGAGGCGACGGTCTACCAGACCGCCGGCGGGCTGATGGTGATCGGCGTCGTGCTCTGGGCCGTCACCTACGTCGTCAACAAGTCGACGGGCTCCGGGGACAGCGACTTCGAGGACATGGCGAAGCTGGGCGGCTGACCTCCTCGGCGTCGCCGGGCAGAACTGCCTCTAGCTGTCGGCGTCGCCTGGGTACTGGTCGTCCGGGATCCGGTCGCCCTCGGCCGTCAGTCCGTTGCGATGACGGCGGCCCGACACCATCAGGCTGATCGCGGCGGTCACGCCGAGGATCCCGACGATGACGCCGAGGCTCAGCAAGGTCGGGATCTCCGGCACGTCGAACTTTTCGCCACCGTTGAGGAACGGCAGCTCGTTCTCGTGCAGCGCGTGCAGCAGCAGCTTGACGCCGATGAACGCCAGCAGGATCGACAAGCCCTGGGACAGGTAGATCAGGCGCTTGAGCAGGTCGCCGAGCAGGAAGTACAGCTGACGCAGCCCCATCAGCGCGAACACGTTGGCCGTGAAGACGATGTAGGGCTCCTTGGTGAGTCCGTAGATCGCCGGGATCGAGTCGAGCGCGAACAGCAGATCGGTCGTGCCCAGCGCGACGATCACCAGGAACATCGGGGTGATGACGCGCTTCCCGTTCTCCTTGACGACCAGCTTCAGCCCGTCCCACTGTTCTGAGACGTCGAAGCGGCGACGTACCAAGCGGACTATCGCGTTCTCGCCGTCGTCGTCGTGGTCGGTGTCCTTGACCAGCGTCCACGCCGTGTAGAGGAGGAACGCGCCGAAGATGTAGAAGATCCACGAGAACTGATCGATCGCGACGGCACCGAGCGCGATGAAGACACCACGGAAGACCAGGGCGATGATGATGCCGACCAGCAGCGCCTCCTGCTGGTACTTCCGCGGCACCTTGAAGCTGGCCATGATGATGATGAAGATGAACAGGTTGTCGATCGACAGGCTGTACTCAGTCAGCCAGCCGGCGAAGAACTGCAGGCCGAAGTCACCGTTCTTGCCCGGCGCGTCGTGGTACGACATCACCCAGATGCCGAAGGCGATGGCCATTCCCACGTACACCGACAGTGCGGTGGCGCACTCCTTCATCGTGGGCTCGTGCGGGCGACGGGCGACGATGACGATGTCGAACAGCAGCACCCCGACGGTCACCGCGATGGTGATGGCCCATTCGAGGCCGGACACCGACATGCTCACGCTGTCGGATCCTCCAGCGGCGGTGGCCGAGGCCAACAGATCGATCGAGCGCATGCACAGTCCTCCGGTCGTCAAGACGCCGGAGGTCTCTTCCGCCGCCCCGCCCTGATGGCGATTCGCGGCCCACGACACCGGACGGCTGCACGGAGCCGACGTGATGACGACGTCGTGGCGAAGGAATACTCCCCTCCGCACCTCATTGTGTCAGTGCTCGGGCCCGGGCGCAGGCAGGGGTCGGTCGCGCACCGTGATCAGCAGCGACACCGATCGCTGCCACCGCGGCGGTCGCAGGCGCTCGTGGTGGATCGCGTCCGGCGGCGCCGTCTGCGGTTCCACGCACACTGCTTCGCGGCTCTCGTCGAAGACGACCCACCACTCGGTGTCGGACCGCAGCTGCAACGACAGCGCGTCCGGCCAGGTGAGCCGAGGTGGTGCGGCCAGCTGGAAGCAGTCGTCCCACGGACCGACCGCCGGCTCGACGATCGCGCCGGTGGGCAGGTGGTCTGGGCCGCGTTCGACCATCGCCAGGGGATCGACGTCGAGCACCACAGGACCACCGGTGTCGAGGCGCCGACGGAACCACGGGTGGAATCCGAGCGAGCACCACCCGTCTGGCGCTCCGTGCCACGACAGCGTCATCTCGAGCCCCGGGAAGCACCCCGAGCTGATCGACTCGCCTGAATCGGCGTCCGGATCGGCGTGACCGAGCACCTGGTGACCGTCCAGGTGCAACGAGATCAGTCGAGCGCCTCGCCGCGGATCCACCTCCGCACGGACTCGGTCGTTCTGCAGCACCACCGTCACGGCGCCAGTGTCCCCCACCGACTCAGGCGCCGGCCTCGAGCATGCCGCGCAGCTCCTTCTTGAGATCGCGGATCTCATCGCGCAGGCGGGCGGCGACCTCGAACTGCAGCTCGGTGGCCGCCGTGTGCATCTGCTCGCTGAGCTGTTCGATGAGCGAAGCCAGCTCGCCGGACGGCAGGGACGCGAGATCGGCCGTGTGCTGACCCAGCGGCACTGGAGCGCCGCGACGCTTGTGATCGCCGGTCGCGGCCAGCAACCGGCTGGTGTCGGCGTCCTCGCGGGCGAGCATGTCGGTGATGTCCCCGATGCGCTTGCGCAGCGGGGTGGGGTCGATGCCGTGCTCGGTGTTGTAGGCCACCTGCTTGGCCCGGCGACGGTTGGTCTCATCGATGGCCAGTGCCATCGAGTCGGTGATGCGGTCGGCGTACATGATGACCTGGCCGGACACGTTGCGGGCCGCACGTCCGATGGTCTGGATGAGCGACCGGCCGGAGCGCAGGAAGCCCTCCTTGTCGGCGTCGAGGATGGCCACCAGACTGACCTCGGGCAGATCGAGACCCTCGCGGAGCAGGTTGATGCCGACCAGGACGTCGTACTCGCCGAGGCGCAGCTCGCGCAGCAGCTCGACGCGACGCAGCGTGTCGACCTCGCTGTGCAGGTACCGCGCGCGAATGCCGGCCTCGAGCAGGTAGTCGGTGAGGTCCTCGGACATCTTCTTGGTCAGCGTGGTGACCAGGACGCGTTCCTGGCGGTCGACCCGGGTGCGGATCTGCTCGATCAGGTCGTCGATCTGGCCCTTGGTGGGCTTGACGATGACCTCCGGATCGATCAGACCGGTGGGCCGGATGATCTGCTCGACCATGTCGCCGTCGACCTTGGTGGACTCATAGGTGCCGGGCGTGGCCGACAGGTACACGGTCTGCCCGATGCGCTGCAGGAACTCATCCCACTTCAGCGGTCGGTTGTCCATGGCGCTGGGCAGCCGGAAGCCGTGCTCGACCAGCGAGCGCTTGCGGGACATGTCGCCCTCGAACATGGCGCCGATCTGCGGGATGGTCACGTGGGACTCGTCGACCACCAGGACGAAGTCCTCGGGGAAGTAGTCGAGCAGGCAGTGGCCCGGCGTGCCGGGACCGCGGGCATCCATGTGCCGTGAGTAGTTCTCGATGCCGGCGCAGGTACCGACCTGCTGCATCATCTCCAGGTCGTAGGTGGTGCGCATGCGCAGGCGTTGAGCCTCGAGCAGCTTGTTCTCGCCCTCGAGCTCGGCCAGACGCTCCGCCAGCTCGATCTCGATGGTGCGCATGGCGCGCTGCATGGTCTCGTTGCCGGCCGCGTAGTGGGTCGCGGCTCCGACGAACAGCTCGGTGTCCTCGCTGAGCACCTCGCCGGTGAGCGGATGCAGCGTCATGAGCCGCTCGATCTCGTCGCCGAAGAACTCCACCCGCACGGCCATCTCCTGGTAGACCGGGAAGATCTCGAGGGTGTCGCCCTTGACCCGGAAGGTTCCGCGGGTGGAGCTGACGTCGTTGCGCACGTACTGGGCCTGCACGAGCGTGCGCAGGAGCTGCTCGCGCTCGACCTCCTCGCCGACCTTGAAGCCGATCATGCGCTCGAGGTACTCCTGCGCCGAACCGAGACCGTAGATGCACGACACGGTGGCCACCACGATGACGTCCCGGCGGGTGAGCAGCGACCAGGTGGCGGAGTGCCGGAGCCGCTCGACCTCCTCGTTGACCGAGGAGTCCTTCTCGATGTAGGTGTCGCTCTGCGCGATGTACGCCTCGGGTTGGTAGTAGTCGTAGTACGACACGAAGTACTCGACCGCGTTGTGGGGCAGCAGGTCACGCAGCTCGTTGGCGAACTGCGCGGCCAGCAGCTTGTTGGGCATCATGACCAGCATCGGCCGCTGCAGCTGCTCGGCCAGCCACGCCGTCGTGGCGGTCTTGCCCGTGCCTGTGGCACCCATCAGCACGACGTCCTGCACGCCGGCGTCGATGCGGCGGTGCAGCTCGGCGATGGCTCGGGGCTGGTCGCCGGCCGGCTGGTACTCCGACACCACCTCGATGGGCGCGACCTGACGTCGCAGCTCGGACACGGATCTCATGTCTTCGAGCGTACGTGGCGCCTCTGACAGATGCCGTTCTGCCGTGGCGTCCTACAGTGGTTCGATGAGAGCAGTAGTTCGATGAAAGCAGTAGTTCGATGAGTACGGACGGGGTGACCACCACCGCTGCTGATCGGCGGTCGGCACGCCGTCAGGAGATTCTCACCGCGACCCGGGAGCTGTTCGACGCCAACGGGTCCCGGGACGCGCAGATCGAGGACATCGCGCGAGCAGTGGGCATCAACCGGGCCATCATCTACCGGCACTTCTCCGGGAAGGAGGAGCTGTTCGCCGAGACGCTGGTGGGCTACCTGACCGAGCTGTCGTCGACGTTGACCGACTGCGATGAGACGAACCACAGCCCGGCGGACCGTCTCGGAGCACTCTCCGACGCGATGATCGACTACGGCGTCGCGAATCCCGCGTTCGTCGACTGCGCCCTGACGCTGCTGCGCCGACCAGGCACCGAGCTCATGGCGGAGGTTGGTCAGCCGGTGATGATCAATCTCGGTCAGGCCATGTGGTCGAGCCTGGGGCACGTGGTGGACGTGCTCGAGGCCGGCGTCGAGTCCGGCGACTTCGACGTGCCGGAGCCGGTGCTGCTCGCCAATATTCTTTACACCCAGGCGCTCGGCATCATCAGCCTGGCGATGCTGCAGCTGTCGGTGCACGAGACACGACCCGGCATGCCGATCGGCGACAGCGTCCCGCTGCAGGAGATCAAGCGCTACGCCCGCATCACCGCCGTCGCCACCGCCCGCGGGTAGACGTCACAGGTTGCGCGAGATCACCAGGCGCATGATGTCCGACGTGCCCTCCTCGATCTCCTCGAGCTTGACGTCACGCATCCACTGCTCGACCGGGTACTCCCGCGAGTACCCCCAGCCGCCCAGGGTCTGCATTGCGGCCCAGGCGCAGAACACCGCGGTCTCGGACGCCTGGAGCTTGGCCATCGCGGCCAGGCCGTTGACGTTCGCCCCGGCGTCGAACTGGCGCGCCGCGTGGAGCGTCATCAGCCACGACGACTCGATGCGCATGGCCATGTCCGCCAGCCGGAACGCGACCGCCTGGTGCTCGATGATCGGCTTGCCGAACTGGGTCCGCTCGCGGGCGTAGTCCAGCGCGAACTCGTAGGCTGCGCGAGCGCTGCCGGTGGCGGCAGCGGCGAGCACGATCCGAGAGACGTCGAAGGTGGTCATCAGACCGTAGAAACCCTGGCCTTCACCGCCCAGCCGGTTCTCCTCGGGGACGAACACCTGGTCGAAGAACATCTCCCGACACACGATCGCGCGTTGGCCCATCTTCTTCATCGGCTCGCCGAAGGAGAGTCCCGCCTCGTCCTTGGTCATCAGGAAGGCACTGACGCCGCCGGCGCGCTTCGACGGATCGGTCTTGGCGAACACGACGTACTGGTCGGCGAGCCCGGCGTTGGAGATCCAGACCTTCTGGCCGCTGATCTCGTATCCGCCGTCGACGCGATTGGCCTGCGTGACGATCGAGGCCGAGTCCGAACCCGAGCCCGGCTCGGTCGTGGCCAACGCGGTGTAGACCGGATCGGGGCCGGTCAACGGACGAAGCCACTTCTCCTTCTGCTCCTCGGTGCCCAGAGCGAGCACGGGGTCGGCGAAGAATCCGTTGGAGCAGACGAAGTTGCCGATGCCCGGGTCGCCCCAGCACAGCTGCTCCTGCACCAGGCACTGGGTGAACAGGTCGGTGTAGCCGCCTCCGCCGAACTCCTCGGGCAGCATGAAGTCGGTGATGCCGATCTTCGCGGCGCTGGAGAAGACGTCCAGCGGCGACTCGACGTCAGCCTCGTCGACCTCACGCCCGCGGGGACGAATCTGCTTCTCCGCGAACTGCTTGCACATCTCGACGATGGCACGCTGCTCGTCGGTGAGCGGCCAGTACTCCGGCCTCGGGCCGGCCGTGGACCTGGACGTGGGTGTGGTGCTCATGAGTGGCCTCCTGTCGATTCGCTGTGCTGTCCTGGCGGTGGTGGGTCGGTGTCCACGAGGTCGGGACACCGGCCGGTCTGGTGGAAGGTGACGACGTTCTGCGCCTGGTGCACGACGTAGTCGCGGACACTGGCCGCTGACATGTACGCAGCGTGAGGCGTCACCAAGGTTCGCGCATGCCGCACCAGGGGATCGTCCGCGCCGGGCGGCTCGACCTCCATCACGTCCAGCGCGGCACTGCTCAGGTGCCCGGAGTCAAGATGCGCCAGCAACGCCGCCGCGTCGATCAGCGGCCCTCGCGCGACGTTGACGACGGCGGCGCCACCGGGCAGCAGCGACAGCCGGCGATCGTCCAGCAGGTGGTGCGTCTGATCGGTCAGCGGCAGGTGCAGACTGACCACGTCACTGGCTGCCAGCAGATCATCCAGATCCAGCATCTCGATGCCGTCGACGCGATCGGCGACCGGGTCGTGGCCGATCACATTGCCGACCAGAGGCCGCACCATCTGGGCGTATCGGCGGCCGATGCGGCCCAGGCCGATCACACCGACGGTGAGGTCCGACGGGCGGCGCAGGACTTCGCGGGCACCGTCCCATCGACCGGCTCGGACGTCGCGGTGCAGCATCGGCAGACCGCGCAGCAGCGCCAGCGTCATCGCGAGGGCGTGGCTGGCGACCTCCTCGGTGGCGGCTCCGGGCACGTTGCTGACGGCGATCCCCCTGCGTCCGCACTCCGCGAGATCGACCGTGTCGACCCCGACGGACTGGGTCGCCACCAGTCGCAGATTCGGCAGAGCGTCCAGGACGCGGGCATCGACGGTCGCATAGCCGATCAACAGTGCAACGGCCTGCCCGGCCCGTTGGTGCAGCACCATCGGATCTGCGGAGTCGGCCACGACGACGTTGAAACCAGCCTCCTCCAAGATGGCGATGCCGGGAGCGGGGTCGGTGTCCACGATGTCGGCGTAGGCCACGATCGGGCCGCCTGCCTTCGCCTCACTCATCTGGCGTCTCCCCTCCCCTGGCCCCGATGAGCAGGGCGTCCAGGGCCATCGCACCGGTGGGCGCCACTCGGACCGGATTCACCTCGATGTCGCTCACGCCGGTGCGAGCCGCGATCGTCTCGGACACCGCCACGACGATCGCGGCCAGCGCGTCCACGTCCACTGCCGGGCTGCCCCGCCAGCCCTCGAGCAGCGGCCGGCAGCGCAGCCGGTCGATCATGCTGCGCGCGGTCGTGTGATCGACCGGCGCCAGCTCCAGGCAGATGTCACGGTGCAGCTCGGCCTCGGTTCCGCCGGCTCCGACGATCACCACCGGTCCGAAGTCGCGATCGCGACGAGCGCCGACGATCATCTCGACGGCGTGTGGCCGCACATCCTGCTCCTCCACGACGTACTCCCCGTCGCCCAGGCGCTCGTGCATGTCGTCGTAGGCCAGGGCCAGCTCATCGGCTGTTCCGATCCCGAGACGGACGCCGTCGTGCTCGCTCTTGTGCTCCAGCCAGCCGGCCTTCAGCACGACCGGGTACGTCAGGTCGGAGCAGGCGCCAAGACTGCCCCGGGTCGTCACTCGTCGCCCGTTGGGCACGGGGACACCGAGGACCGCCAGCGCCTGACGCGATGCCCAGTAACCTGCAGCGACCGCAGTGCCGTCCGCATCCGCTTCCTTGAGCTCGCGACCGGGCCACTGACGCAGATGCGCCGCGTGCGCAAGGGCGCCGGTGGCAGCCTCGATCGCACCGAAGGCGGGGACGCCGTGCTCCCACAAACGATCCACGGCTCGCGACCCCGCACTCATGGTGTGGACCACGAGAGGGAGATGTCGCTCACCGACGATGGCACCGAGTCGGTCGATGACCTGCAGCTCCCGATCTGCGATGGAAGGAGTGTCCTCGCCGTAGCACCCGAGGTAGCCCGAGAGCACCACGGCGTCGATCTCGCCCGATCCCAGCAGCTGTTCGCACAGCTGGGCGTAGGTGTCCAGGTCCGACTCGCCCGATCCGGCAAGATCCACCGGATTGGACGTGGAGGCACCGGCCGGCAGCAGGTCGGCCAGTCGTTGCTGCAGCCCGGTGGAGAATTCCGGGACCGTCAACCCATGGCCCGCGGCGCTGTCGGCCGCGACTCCTCCTTGTCCTCCGCTGTCGGAGACGACGGCGATGCGTCGTCCCGGCGGCAACGGCACGTGCAGGAGGAGACGCGCGGTGTCCACCAGCTCGGTCGGGGTGGAGACCCG
>JBBSRN010000021.1:0-15904 GCA_038242985.1 Propionibacteriales bacterium
GAGGGCCGAGCGAAGCGAGGCAAGGCGCCCGGGCGAAGCCCGGCAGCCGCGAGGCAAAAGGTCCGGAGGGCCGAGCGAAGCGAGGCAAGGCGCCCGGGCGAAGCCCGGCAGCCGCGAGGAACGAGCGGCTGGAGCGGCGAGGGACGAGCCGCGCGCCCTACCGGAAGGCGTTCTTGATCTTCCCGAACACCGACTTGTGCTGCGGATCGAGCACGGCCTGCGGTCGCTCCTCACCGCGCATCGCGGCGAGCTTGCGCAGCATCTCGGTCTGCTCGTGGTCGAGGTGGTCGGGCGTCTCGACGATGACCTGGACCAACAGATCGCCGCGACCGGAGCCGCGCAGGCGGGAGACGCCCTGGCCCTTGATCGTGATGACGTGGCCGGACTGCGTTCCCGGCGGCACCTCGATCGCGACCTCCTGGTCGTCCAGGGTAGGCAGATCCAGGTGGGCGCCCAGCGCAGCAGCGGTCATCGGCAACGTCACCTGGCAGTGCAGCTGGTCGCCGGAGCGGTTGAACATCGGGTGCTCGGCGACGTTGACCTCCAGGTACAGGTCACCGGCTGGACCGCCGCCGGGTCCGACCTCGCCCTCGCCGGCGAGCTGGATCCGGGTGCCCTGGTCGACACCGGCCGGGATGGACACCGAGATGGTGCGGCGCGAGCGCACCCGGCCCTCGCCGGAGCACTCCGAGCAGGGCTCGGGGATCGTCGTCCCGAAGCCGCGGCAGGCCGGGCACGGCCGGGAGGTGCGGATGTCGCCGAGCAGGGAGCGCTGCACCTGCTGCACGTCACCGTGGCCGTGGCAGGTCCGGCAGACGACGGGCTCGGAGCCCTCCGCTGCACCGCTGCCGTCGCACGTCGAGCACGTGACCGCGGTGTCGACCTTGATGTCCTGGTCGATGCCGAAGACCGCCTCCGAGAGCTCGACGTTCAGGCGCAGCAGTGCGTCCTGACCACGCTGGGTGCGCGAACGTGGCCCGCGACCTCCGCCGCCCGCGTTCTGGCCGAAGAACGCATCCATGATGTCGTCGAAGCTGAATCCCTGCCCGAATCCCGCGCCCGCGCCGCCCCCACGCAGAGGATCTCCGCCGCGGTCGAAGGTGGCACGCTTCTGCGGATCCGACAGCACCTCGTAGGCGGTGGTGGCCTCCTTGAAGCGGTCGGCCGCGTCGGGCGCGTCGTTGACGTCGGGGTGCAGCTGGCGGGCCAGCTTGCGGTACGCCTTCTTCAGCTCGTCGGCCGAAGCCTCGCGGTTCACGCCGAGGGTCTGGTAGTAGTCGGTTGCCATCTCAGTCCAGTCGAATTCGAGTCAGTGTTTCGGGAAGTGGAGGTGCAGGAAGTGGGGCCGGGTGTCAGGGGTCGGGGGTCCAGCGCTCGGTGAGGATGCCGCCGACGTACCGCGACACCGCTGCGACCGAGGCCATGGTCGAGGGATAGTCGATCCGCGTCGGACCCACCGTTCCGAGTGTGGCAAGTGCCTGTTCGTCGCTGCCGTACGGGGTGGCCACCACGGATGTCGTGGCCAGACCCTCGTAGCCGGTCTCGCGCCCGATGCTCACCGACATCCCGGTCGTCGCCTCGCCCAGCAGCTTGAGCAGGACCACCTGCTCCTCCAGTGCTTCGAGCACCGGCTTGATGGAGCGATCGAAGTCTGCGCCGAATCGCGCGAGGTTGGCCGTTCCGCCGATCGCGATGCGTTCGTCGGATCGCTCGTTGGAGAAGGTCTGGGTCAGCGTCGTCACGATCGAGGTGACCACCGGGCGATGCTCGGGCGCGAAGGTCTCGATCATGTCGGCGAGCTTCAGCGAGGCCTCGGGGAGCCGTTCGCCGACCGTGGCGCCCACGATGCGCGAGCGCAGGTCCAGGACCAGCTTCTCGTCCGGGGTCTCGGTGAGCTCCACGATGCGCTGCTCGACCCGTCCGCTGCTGGTGATGACCACCAGGAGGACCCGCGCGGACTCCAGCGGCACGACCTCGATGTGCCGTACCGACGAGCGGGTCAGCGAGGGGTACTGCACGATGGCGACCTGCCGGGTCAGCTGGGCGAGGACCTTCACGCTGCGCTGCACGACGTCCTCCACGTCCACCGCGCCCCCGAGGAACGTCTCGATGGCCCGCCGCTCGGCCCCCGACAGCGGCTTCACCTTCGCGAGACGATCGACGAACATCCGGTAGCCCTTGTCGGTGGGGATCCGGCCAGCGCTCGTGTGGGGCGCGATGATGTAGCCCTCGTCCTCGAGGATGGCCATGTCGCCCCGGATCGTGGCGGGCGACACACCCAGCTGATGACGCTCCAGCAGGGATCGCGAGCCGACCGGCTCCTGCGTGGCCACGTAGTCCTCGACGATGGCTCGCAGCACGTCGAGCCGGCGATCGTCGGACATGGGGCTCCTTCCGGGGACGCGACGGCCGGGTTGGCGCGTCCTTTCGGCACTCGTCGTTCTCAGGTGCCAGTCTAGCGAGATGTCTGTCGTGTTCACCGGTGACGAGTGCTCGCTCACCTACGCACCGCGCGAAGTCCTCCTCGATGATGGCGCCCGCATCGCCCGTCCCAGCCACGGCGGGGACCTGGAGTCGGTGTGGGCCGGCGATCTCGGTGGCCTGTACGTCGAAGTCGTTCATCTCGGCGACGGCCCCCTCGGCGGCGAGCTGGTGCTCGTCGTCCCGTCGCAGCACGTCGTCGCCATCGGCGATCTGTACGATCCGGCACCTGCAGCGGTCCCACCCTCGTGGCCCGTGGTCATCGATCTGGTCATCGGTCTGCTGACGGCCGAGACCGTCGTGCACACCAGTCACGGCGACGTCGATCGGGACCGGCTCGAGACCTTCCACCAGGAGCTGCTGACCGCCGTGCACGGGGGCGGTCCACATGGTTGATCGGTACGGATCCGACGTCCTCGCGGGAGACTGGCGCGAGCCCAAGCGCGGCCGCACCGTCGACCACCCGGCTGACATCGGCCTGGTCCTGGAGGACGCCGAGACCGGATTCTGCGGCGAGCTGGTGATGCTCGAGAACGGCATCGTCGTCCTGGAGGATCGCCACCGCAAGCGACGCTCGTTCCCCCTCGGCCCAGGATTCCTGCTCGACGGCAAGCCGGTGCAGCTGGTGACCCCACCGCGCCGGCCGGTACGACCGACCCGCACTGCATCGGGATCCACTGCCGTGCACGACGCCCGTGCCCGCGTCGCCCTCCCCAGCCGCATCTGGGTCGAGGGGCGCCACGATGCCGAGCTGGTGGAGAAGGTGTGGGGCGACGACCTGCGGGTCGAGGGTGTGGCCGTGGAGTACCTCGGCGGCATCGACGACCTGCGGGCGGCGGTGATCGACTTCGCACCGGCAGCGGACCGCCGCCTCGGCGTGCTGGTCGACCACCTCGTGCCCGGCTCCAAGGAGACCCGCATCGCCGAGCAGATGTCCGGCCGTCCGCACGTGCTGGTGGTCGGACACCCCTACGTCGACGTCTGGCAGTCGGTCAAGCCCGCCCGTCTCGGCATCGACGCATGGCCGGTCATCGGTCGCGGCACCGAGTGGAAGCACGGCATCTGCGAGGCGTTCGGCTGGCCGCACGGCGAGCAGGCCGACATCGCCCGCGCCTGGAAGCGCATCCTTGGCCGCGTCGAGTCGTACGCCGATCTCGAGCCGTCGTTCCTCGGCCGGGTCGAGGAGCTCATCGACTTCGTCACCGTCCCCTGATTCCCGAGATTTGGCGCAGTCTGCACCACGCAGTGGCCTCCCGTGGTGCTTAGGGGGCCAAATCTCGGGCCTCGGGGGCTACGGCACGAGCTCGCGCACCACGGCATCGGCCAGGAGCCGGCCGGTCAGGCTCAGCACCAGACGGTCGTCGACGACCGTGAGCAGGTCGCGCCGGGCGAGCTCGGGCAGCTTGGCCCGCCCTTCCTCGGTCAGGTCGTCGACAGGAAGTCCGGTGCGCAGGCGGGTCTGCAGCATGATCTGCTCCACACGCGCGGTGTCGGCGTCGATCGTCTCGCCGCCGAGTCGTGGCGACTGCCCTGCTGCGAGCCGTTGTGCGTATGCCACCGGGTGCTTGACGTTCCACCACCGCTCCCCTGCCAGGTGCGAGTGCGCGCCGGGTCCGACCCCCCACCAGTCGTCGCTGCGCCAGTACAGCATGTTGTGGCGACACTGGGCCCGCTCGTCGCGGGCCCAGTTCGACAGCTCGTACCAACCGAGACCCGCCGTGCCGAGCAGGTCGTCGGCGAGCAGGTACTTGTCGGCGGTCTCGTCGTCGTCGGGCATCTGCACCTCGCCGCGGCGAACCTTGCGCGCGAACGCGGTGCCGTCCTCGACGATCAGGGCATAGGCGCTGACGTGGTCCGGCTCGAGCGCGATCGCCTGTTCCAGGCTTCTGCGCCAGTCCTCGAACGACTCGCCGGGGGTGCCGTAGATGAGATCGACGCTGAGCTGGGCGAACCCCGCTTCGCGGGCCCATCGCACGGCGCCCGGAACCCGGGCCGGATCGTGCGTGCGGTCGAGGGTGGCCAGCACGTGCGGCACGGCTGACTGGACGCCGAAGGAGATGCGGTTGAAGCCCCCGTCGCGCAGAGTGGCCAGGGCGCGCGGGTCGACACTGTCCGGGTTGGCCTCGGTCGTCACCTCGGCCCCGGCCGCCAGTCCGAACCGGTCGTCGATGGCGCGCAGCACTCGTACGAGGTCGTCGGCCGGGAGCTGGGTGGGCGTCCCACCGCCGAAGAAGACCGTCTCGACCGGTCGATCGCCCGCCACCGCGCGCGCCAGGTCGATCTCCGCGATCACCGTGTCGGCATAGGAGGCGCGCGTGGCGCCCTCACCCAGCTCGTCGGCGGTGTAGGTGTTGAAGTCGCAGTAACCGCAGCGCACCGAGCAGAACGGCACGTGGACGTAGATGCCGAACGGGGCCGACGTGCGCCCGGTCGTGCTGAAGGGCCGCCCGTGGGGCGGCCCTTCACCGAGGTTGTCAGGGTCAGCGGTCACCCATCAAGCGTAGAAGGAGTCCAGCAGCGCCTTGTTGTTGGACTCCACGACGGCGCGCTTGACCTTCATGCTGGGCGTGAGCTCGCCGCTCTCCGGGGAGAGGTCGTGGTCGAGGATCGCGAACTTCTTGATCGACTCCCACCGGTTGATCTTCGCGTTCAGCTCGGCGATCTGGCCCTCGATGACGGTGTGGATCTCCGGCGACGTGACGATCTCGGAGTAGGACTTGCCCGCCATGTCGTTCTTGGACGCCCACTCGGTCACGGCGTCCTCGTCAAGGGTGATGAGCGCCGTGCAGAAGTTGCGCTCGTTGCCGTGCACCAGGATCTGGCTGGTCAGGGAGCTGATGCCCTTGAAGATGCCCTCGATGTGCGGCGGGGCCACGTACTTGCCGCCCGACGTCTTGAACAGCTCTTTCTTGCGTCCGGTGATGAACAAGAAGCCGTCCTCGTCGATGCGGCCCTCGTCGCCGGTGTGCAGCCAGCCGTCGGCGGACTTGGTCGAGGCGCTCTCGGTGTCGAGGTTGTGGTATCCCTCCATCACGTGCGGTCCCTTGATCATGACCTCGCCGTCCTCGGCGATCTTGGCCTCGCTGCCGGGGAAGGCGCGCCCGACCGAGCCGATCTTGAATGCGTCCGGGCTGTTGACGAACGCACCGGCCGAGGTCTCGGTGAGGCCGTAGCCCTCCAGGATGAGCACACCGGCACCGTGGAACCACTCGGCGATGTCCGGGGACAGCGCCGCCGCGCCGGAGATGAAGAAGCGCACTCGGCCACCGAAGCGGTCGCGCACCTTGGAGAACACCAGCTTGTCGGCCAGGCCGTGCTTGATCTTGAGACCCGTACCGATGGACTCACCGGCGCGCGTCTTGCGAGAGTGCTCCAGGCCGACCTTCTCGGCCCACTTGAAGATCTTGAGCTTGGCACCGCCCTCGGCCTCGGTCATGCCGATGATGCGGCCGTAGGCCTTCTCGAAGATGCGGGGCGCCGCGCCCATGAAGGTGGGCTTCACCGCAGCCAGGTTGTCCACGATCTTGGGCACGCGGCCGTCGATCGCGGTCGGGAAGCCGATCAGCAGCTGGGTGGTGGTCAGCACCTTGCCGAAGGAGTGCGCCATCGGCAGCCACAAGAACTGCAGGTCGTCGGCGCTCAGGATGCCCTGCGCCTGGATGACGGCGGCTTCGTAGGTCCAGCTCTCGTGGCGCAGCCGGACACCCTTGGGGCGGCCGGTGGTGCCGGAGGTGTAGATCAACGTGGCGAGCGAGTCGCGCTGGGTGGCGGCGACGCGATCGGCGATGACGCTGGGATTCTTGGCGAGGTACTCCTCGCCCATCTTCTCCAGCTCCTCGAGGGAGATGACCCAGTCACCGTCGGTGGTGCCATCGGTCACCACGACCTTCGTGATCGCCGGCAGCTCGCTGCGCTTCTCGCGCAGCTTGGCGACCTGCTCGTCGTCCTCGGCGAACACGACGCGGCTGTCCGAATCGGAGAGGATGTACGCGACGTCGTCGGTGATCGTGGTCGGGTACACCGTCGTCGTGGCGGCACCGGAGGCCATGATCGCGAGATCGGCGAGGATCCATTCCAGCCGGGTTCCCGATGCGATCGCGACCCGCTGCTCGGACTCCACGCCCAGCGCGACCAGTCCCGCTCCGAGACGCGTGACGCGTTCGCCGGCCTGCGCCCAGGTGAGGTGCTGCCAGACCTCGTTCTCGTCCGGATAGCTGAAGGCCTCACGGTCGGCGAAGCTGTCGACGCGGTCGTAGAACATCTGGCTGACGGTGCCCGGTCGGCTCTCGATGGTCTGCAGTTCCTCAGCAGTGGGCTGTGGTGCGGGCATGTGGATCCTCAACGATTCAGGGGGGCGATGTGGTGCCGATCACCATAACCTACTCACCGGTCACGTCGCGGTGAGCCGGCTCGGCACGCTGGACCGTCGGTGGACCGCGTCCAGGATGGTCGCGGCGGCCCGCGGTTCTGCTGCGAAGCGAGGCAGCAGGGCCGGTTCGGTGGTCAACGCTCGGAAGGTCAGCGCCACCGTCAGGTCGTGGTCGCGGCGCTCCTCCACCACGATCGGGTCGCCGGCCCCCAGCTCGCCGTCCTCGACGACGCGCAAGTAGGCCCCGGGGACGCCGCGCTCGGTGAAGCGCTTGACCCATCTCGGCTCGCCGATGAACCCCTGGAAGACGCTGCACGGGATCCGGACGCCGCAGACCTCCAGCAGCACGCTCCCGACGCGCCAACGATCGCCGAGGCGAGCGCCCTGGACATCGAGGCCCACCGTGGTGAGGTTCTCGCCGAACTGTCCGTCCGCGAGATCGCGGTCCAGATCGGCGGCCCAGGCGTCCACGTCCTCGCGGGCGTAGGCGTACACCGCCTTGTCAGGACCACCGTGGTGCTCCAGATCGGCGATCTCGTCGCCGCCGATGCCGAGACGGTGCACCTGGACCCGGCCGGCGACCGGCCGCTTGTCGATCGCGCTGGACTTCTTGCGCCCCCACGGCACGTCAGCGATCAAGCCGGTGTTCACCGACTGCACGTGGGCGTCCATGACTCGGAGCCTATCCACGCCGGTGCCTGCGCTCCGCGCAAGCGCTCCGTCGCGGATTTATCCAGCGTGGAGCCGCGGCCCGTCGGGGCGGACCCTGCTCCGTGGTGCAGAAGGTGAGATTCTGGGCTCATGGTGCAGCGGACGGACGTGGTCGTGGTGGGCGCGGGACTGGCGGGGCTGGTCTGCGCAGCGCAGCTGCAACGCAGCGGCATCGACACGCGCCTCCTGGAGGCGACCGACAGGATCGGTGGCCGGGTGCGCACCGATGTCGTCGACGGGCACCTGTGCGACGTCGGGTTCCAGCTGCTCAACCCCGCCTACCCGGCAGTCAAGCAGCTGGTCGACGTCGAGGCCCTGCACCTGAACCCCTTCGCAGCCGGGGTGCGCGTGCGGCGGGGTGACGGATCGGTCACGCTCGGCGACCCCCGCCGTGAACCCGGTCTGCTGCCCGCCACCCTGCGCAGCGGTCTGATCACGCCGCGAGAGATGGTCCACCTGGCCAGGTGGGCAGCGCCGATCCTGGGTGGCGAGAGGCGCATCCTGCGCGGTGACGACCTCACGCTGACCCAGTCTCTCGACGCGGCCGGAGTTTGCGGACCACTGCGCCGGCACGTGCTGGAGCCGTTCCTCGCCGGGGTGCTGGCCGATGACACCGGGGCGACCTCGTCGACGTTCGTCCGGCTCCTGATTCGCTCGTTCCTCCTCGGCACGCCGGCCCTGCCGGGCAACGGCATGCAGGCGCTGCCAGCCCAGCTCGCCGACCAGCTGCTGCTGCCCGCGGAGACCGGTGTGCGGGTGCTGGGCGTCGACCCGGGCCCGTCGGGGGTGACCGTGCGCACCTCGTCGGAGTCGATCGCCGCCCGCGCCGTCGTGGTCGCCACTGACGTCCACGACGCGGCTGACCTGGCTGCAGTGCCCGCCGAGGCACCGATGGGCGGGCTCGTGACGTGGTGGTTCAGCACCCCGTCCGGCATGCCTCAGGACCGGTTGCTGGTCGTGGACGGCGACCGGGGCCCGGTCGTCAACACTGCCGTCGTCTCGGCTGCGGCGCCCAGCTACGCCCCCGCCGGGCGCGATCTGGTGCAGGTGACGACCCTGGCCGACGCCGGCCTCACCGATGCTGCGGCGACGGCCGAAGGCGGACGGCTGTGGCGCACCGCCGCGAGCGACTGGGATCTGTTGGTGCGTCACGACGTGACCCGGGCGCTGCCGCGGTCCAGGCCGCCCCTGGACGCGCAGCAGCCCGTCGATCTCGAAGACGGACGATTCGTCTGCGGCGACCACCGTGACACACCCTCGATCCAGGGCGCACTCGCCTCGGGGCACCGCACCGCCCGGGCCGTGCTGCAGTCGCTCCGCACCGGCCGCTGACCGATCCCGCTCGGTTCCCGCTGAGACTGACGTTCTGACGTCGACACGTGGCGTGTCGCGGTCAGAACGTCAGTCTCAGCGGGAACGCTAGGACTTGGCGGTGGGGGCGGAGTCGCCGGTCGAGAGCGCGGCGATGAAGGCTTCCTGCGGGACCTCGACGCGGCCGACCATCTTCATCCGCTTCTTGCCCTCCTTCTGCTTCTCCAGCAGCTTGCGCTTACGACTGATGTCGCCGCCGTAGCACTTGGCGAGCACGTCCTTGCGGATCGCGCGGATGTTCTCGCGGGCGATGACGCGGGCGCCGATGGCGGCCTGGATCGGCACCTCGAACTGCTGGCGCGGGATGAGCTCCTTGAGCTTGCCGGCCAGCGCGACGCCGTATCCGTAGGCGTTGTCGCGGTGCACGATGGCGCTGAACGCGTCGACCATCTCACCCTGCAGCAGCACGTCGACCTTGACCAGGTCGGCAGCCTGCTCATCGGTGGGTTCATAGTCCAGCGACGCGTAGCCCTTGGTGCGGCTCTTGAGGGCGTCGAAGAAGTCGAACATGATCTCGCCCATCGGCAGCGTGTAGCGGATCTCGACGCGGTCCTCGGAGAGGTACTCCATGCCCAGCAGCTGACCGCGGCGCGACTGGCACAGCTCCATGATCGCGCCGATGTACTCCGACGGGCTCAGGACGGTGGCCCGCACGACCGGCTCGAAGACCTGATCGATCTTGCCCGCGTTCGGGTACTCGCTGGGGTTGGTCACGGTCTGCTCCGAGCCGTCCTCCATGACGACGCGGTAGACCACGTTGGGGGCGGTCGAGATGAGCTCGAGGTCGAACTCGCGCTCGAGCCGCTCGCGCACGATCTCCAGGTGCAGCAGCCCGAGGAAGCCGATGCGGAAGCCGAAGCCGAGCGCGCCGGACGACTCCGGCTCGTAGACCAGTGCCGCATCGTTGAGCTGCAGCTTCTCGAGGGCGTCGCGCAACGTGGAGAAGTCGTCGCCGTCGATCGGGTACAGCCCGGAGAAGACCATCGGATTGGGGGTCTTGTAGCCGCCGAGCGGCTCGGTGGCGCCGCGCACGTGAGACGTGACGGTGTCGCCGACGCGGGACTGGCGCACCTCCTTGACGCCGGTGATCAGGTATCCGACCTCCCCGACGCCGATCTCGGTGGCCTTGACGGGATCCGGTGAGATGACACCGACCTCGAGCATCTCGTGCACCGCACCGGTGGACATCATCTTGATGCGGTCGCGGTGCTTGAGCCGGCCGTCGACCACCCGCACGTAGGTGACCACGCCGCGATACGTGTCATAGACCGAGTCGAAGATCAGCGCGCGCGGCGGCGCATCGGCGTCGCCCTGGGGCGGTGGCACCTCCTCGACGATGGTGTTCAGCAGCGCCTCGACGCCCTCGCCGGTCTTGGCCGAGACCCGCAGCACGTCGTCCGGGTCGCCGCCGATGATCCCGGCGATCTCCTCGGCGTACTTCTGCGGCTGCGCGCCGGGCAGGTCGATCTTGTTCAGCACCGGGATGATGTCCAGGTCGGCGTCGATCGCCAGGTAGAGGTTGGCCAACGTCTGCGCCTCGATGCCCTGCGCCGCGTCGACCAGCAGGACCGCTCCCTCGCAGGCCTCGAGACTGCGACTGACCTCGTAGGTGAAGTCGACGTGGCCCGGGGTGTCGATCATGTTCAGCACGAACGTGGTGCCGGCGTCGGGGCCGCTGGACTTGGTGAAGGGCATCCGGACGGCCTGGCTCTTGATCGTGATGCCGCGCTCGCGCTCGATGTCCATGCGGTCCAGGTACTGGGCCTTCATGTCGCGGCCGTCGACGACGCCGGTGTGCTGCAGCATGCGGTCGGCAAGCGTCGACTTGCCGTGATCGATGTGCGCGATGATGCAGAAGTTGCGGATGATCGACGGATCGGTCGAGCCCGGCTGGGGTGCGCTCACCATGCGTAGGCGATGACGACGTTGACCAGCACCAGGGCGGCGATGACATGGGCGATCGGGTTGGGCGCAGGACGCTTGCGGGTCGCGTGGGCCAGACCGAGCGCCACCAGCGCCACCAGCAGCTTGACGCCGATCTTCGCGTTGTTCGGATCATCGACGGCATCGCTGGCCGAGGCGATGCCGGCCAGCGCGACGCCGAGCAGGAACGCGGCGGTCAGGCCGTGGGCCATCCACCCGTTGACCAGGGGGCCGCGGACGTCCTTGAGGTACCCCAGCACGACGACGACCCAGGCTGCGATGTGGACGTACGTCAGGACGTCGTAGAGGGTCTGCATGGGGTGAAGTCTAGGAGTCGTGGCTGCCCCTCACTGACATGGCTGCGATTTGGGTCGCCGCCACCGGCGCTGATATGGTTGGACCTCGCGTGCCTCGGCATGCCCTCACACTCCGCAGCACCCATTCCGTCGAGAGAATCAGGACGCCCCGTGGCGAACATCAAGTCGCAGATCAAGCGCAACCGCCAGAACGAGAAGGCCCGCGAGCGCAACAAGTCGGTCCGCTCCGCGCTGAAGACGTCGGTGCGCCGCTTCACCGAGGCTGCCGACGCCGGAGAGACGGACAAGGCCAAGGACCTGGCTCGCGTCGCGACCAAGAACCTCGACAAGGCTGCCTCCAAGAACGTCATCCACAAGAATCAGGCGGCCAACCGCAAGTCGGCCATCGCCAAGAAGGCCGCTGCTCTCTAGAGCCCACGCGATCACGTACCCCGGTTCTCGACTCGGTCGAGAGCCGGGGTCTTCTTTTTCAGGTCCACACCGATCGACGGTCGGTGTCACCTGGCCCGCAGGCTGGCCACTTCCAGAACCATGCGCTCGATGGCGTACCCGGGGTCGGCGCCGCCTCCCTTGACCGCGACGTCGGCGTCGGCGACCGCCCGGATCGCGCCGGCGATGCCGGCCGCGTCCCATCCGCTGAGCTGGTGGCGCAGGATGCGCAGCTTGAACGGAGGCGCGCCGACGATGCCCGCCAGCTCGTTGTCCCGCAGACCCGGCGGGGCCGATTCCAGCCTCGCCAGCGATCGCAGGCCGGCGGCGAAGGCGGCCGTGATCACCAGTGGTGCCACCCTGGCCGTCTCGGCCCAGCGGGCCGCCTCCATCGCCGTGTGCAGCTGGCCGGCGATCGCGGCGTCGGCGATCTCGAAGCCCCGGACGTCGGCCCGTCCGCCGAAGTAGCGACGCACCAGCTCCAGGTCGATGGACTGCTGCTGCTCGATGCTGGCCATCAGCTGGTCGGCGGCACCGGCGAGCGCCCGCAGGTCCTGGCCGACCGAGGAGACCAGTGCGGCCGCGGCGTCGGCGTCGATGCGAGAGCCGAGGTCGCGCACCTCGCGCTGCACCCAGGACGTGAACTCTCGTTCGTACTTGGGCTGCTCGACCTTGATCTCGGTGACGGTCGGGAGCTTGCGCAGCTTGTCGAGCAGGCCCCTGCCCTTGTTGCCACCGGCGTGCACGAGCACCACCGCGACGTCCGGCGCCGTCGACGCGGCGTAGCCGAGCAACTCGGTCTGGGCCACCTCCGGCAGATCCTGCAGATCGGTGAGCACGACGGCCGTCGAGTCGCTGAACAACGAGGCGCTGGTCAGACCGATGAGCTCGCCCGGCTGCAGTCCCGATGCGCCCGACTCGGTGATCTGACAGCCCGGTTCGGCCTCGAGCACCGCGGTGATCGCGCGCCGCCGGGTGCGGTCGGACTCGAACTCACTGGTGCCGGTGACCAGGAGGATCTTGCCGAACGGAGACGCCACCGGTACAGCCTATCGGCGGGTGACGACGCCGAGACTGCCGTCTCGGACCACGATCGCGATGTCGCCGTCCAGATCGGTGCGTCGGTCACGTGTTCCCCGCTCGCGCAGCATGCGCAGGGCCGCCGGTGCCGGGTGGCCGTAGTCGTTGCCTTCCCCGGCACTGATGGTGCTCAGCGACGCACCGACCGCATCCAGGAACGGTTCGGACTGCCGGGCGCTGCCGTGGTGGGGCACCTTCAGCACGTCCGCGTCCACCGCGGCGCCGGTGCGCAGCAGCTCCTGCTGCGCGTCGGGCTCGATGTCACCGGTCAGCAGCAGGACGACGCCCCGCACGCTGACCCGCAGCACCACGCTGGCGTCGTTGAGCACCGAGCCATCGGTCGAGACGACCGGCGCGGTCTCGACCGGCCACACCACCTCGGCCGTCAGCTCACCGACGACGAATCGTTGCCCCGCCGTCATCAGCTCCGCTCCCCCAGGTCCTCCGCTGGGCCCGGCGACGACACGATCGACCACCCGGCCAGCGCGCACTCCGCGCCAGCCTGCCGTGTGGTCGGCGTGATCGTGGGTGAACACCATCAACGCGACACGATCGATGCCGAGGCGGTCCAGGCAGGCATCGATCACCGGTGGATCGGGACCCGCGTCGATCAGCACCGCCGTGGACGGGCCGGCGCGCAGCACGGTGCCGTCGCCCTGCCCGACGTCGCACGCCACCATGATCCAGCCGTCCGGCGGCCAGCCGAGCTGCGGCGGCCGGACCATGGCCACCAGCAGGCCCAGCACCACACCGGTGGCCAGCACGGGCCGCGAGACCAGCGCGAGCACCGTCACCAGGGCCACCGGCGTGAGGAGCAGCGTCAGCTGCCACGGCGCCGACCACTCCAGCGAGGCACCGTCGAGCGCGGCGGTGTGGTGAGCCACGCCGATGATCCATGCGGCGCACCAGCCCGCCGGCAGCGCCACGACGTGCGCGAGGGGCACCGAGGCGACCGCAAGCAGACCCGCGAGCAGGCCGAGCACGGTCGCCGGCGCCACGACCGGCGCGGCCAGCAGGTTGGCCAGAGCAGACACGATCGACACCTGCCCGGAGATCGCGGTGAGGGCCGGGGTGCACGCCAGCTGCGCCGCCACGGGAATCGCGATCGCCAGCGCGAGCCATCGGGGCATCCACTGCGACAACCGACCCGAGATGGTCGGGGCGAGCAGCAAGATGCCGGCCGTGGCGCTCACCGACAGGACGAACCCCGGCGACCGGGACAGCCACGGATCGACGAACAACAGGGCCACGACGGCGAGGCTCAAGGCCCGCACCCCGCCCGATCGCCCGTACCCGATGGCCGCGACACCGACCACGCCCATGGCCGCCGCGCGCACGACGCTCGGATCCGGCCGGGCCATGAGCACGAACGCCACCACGGTGAGCAGCCCCGCGATGCCCAGCCCTCGCCGGCCCAGCCCGAGTCCACGGGCCAGCGCAAGGCTGACGCCGAGGACGATCGTGAGATTGGTGCCCGACACCGCCATCAGATGGGTCAGCCCGCTGCGCTTGAAGTCCTGCTCCATCTCGGGCTCGACGCGAGCATCGTCACCGTCGACCAGCGCAGGCAGCAGCGCTCGCGGACGACTCGGCAGTGGTGCGACCGCGTCACGCACCCCTTGCCGCAATCGCTCGGCCGATTCCCACCACGATGCTCCACGGTGGACGCCTCCGCGGCGCAGCACGTCGAGCACGGCGACCTCGCTGGTCGAATCCGTCGGCGCGACCCGCGCCACGGCCGTGAAACGCCTGCCCACGACGAGGTCGGCGGCGTCGCCCTCGACGAATGCGGTGGCCCGACCCGCGTTCGTCAGGTGCTGCCCGCCGACGTCCGCGCGCCGGACGCTGACCTGCACGACCGCCTGTGCCTCACCGCGTTGAGCAAAGGCGATCGCATCACGGCGGACGTCCAGCTCGAACAGCCCCGACCGACCGTGGACCGCTTCGTCGCGGAGGGGGGACGACTCGATGGTCGCGAGCCGCCAGGCGCACGAGACCGCCACGACAGCGACGCAGCAGGCCGTGAGGGCGACGATCGGTCGGCGTCGCGCCATCATCACCACGGTGACGCAGACGAGACCTGTGCCAAGAGCCACCGGCGACCGCTGGCCGGTCAACGCCGCAGCGAGGCCCCAGGCGAGGCCTGCTGCCGGCAGCAGGCGCAGGTCGTGCCCACTCCTCACGGCATCACGAGCTCGCGCAGCTCGGCGAGCGTCGCATCGCCGATGCCCCTGACGTCCAGCAGATCGTCGACGGTCGAGAACCGTCCGTTGTCCTCGCGCCAGGCGATGATGGCTGCGGCGGTCACCGGACCGACTCCGGGCAGGGTGTCCAGCTGCTCGGCCGTGGCCTGGTTGAGGCGAATCTTGCCGCCCGCCGCGGCTCCGGTCGGACCGACACCGGTCGAACCGATCTCGGGCGCCGGTCCGACGACGACCTGCTCGCCGTCCTCGAGAACCCGCGCCAGGTTCACCCCCGACGTGTCGACCTTCCCGTCCAGTCCACCGGCGGCCTCGATCGCCTCGAACACCCGCGATCCCCGCGGGACCGTGACGATGCCCGGACGCTCGACCTCACCGACGACGTCGACGACCAGCTCGACCGGGCCGCCGGTGCCGGTCGAGCCGGTCGTGCCGGACGCCCCCGGCGACGTCATGGCAACGGGCCCCACCGGGTCGCTCGTCTGGGGCCGGCCCGAGAGCAGCATCCAGCCCAGCAGGACCAGGGCAGCGACGCAGACAGCGGCGACGACGCGTAGATGCGCGCCCGACAGCCACGTGCGCGCCCCGGTCGATGGGTGGTCGGTGTCAGGCGCAGCGTGTCGGGCGGGCCCCGGATCCGGGTGACCCAGGTTCCCCAGGTCGCGATCGTTCACGGCAAGGGTCGGATCCGTCAGGCCGGCAGCCGGCCTGTCGTCGTGCGGCACGTCGGCCTCGAAGGCGGCAGCCAGCTGCGCCAATCGTCGACGAGCGACCTCTGCTCGGGTCTCGTCGGGCTCCGGTGACCTCATGGACCACGACGCTAGGAGCACGCACCCGATCGCGGTGCGTCCTCAGGTCGGTGTGTGGATGACGTCGACGAAGCCCCACGCCTGTGGACATCGCTCTCGACGCCGGGGGGGGGGGCTGGCGGGGCGGGCCCCGCCGCCCCAGCAACCCCCCAACACCACCCCCCGCCCCGCCCCCGCCACCGGCCCCCCCCGGCCCCCCCACACCTACCGACC
>JBBSRN010000022.1:0-15870 GCA_038242985.1 Propionibacteriales bacterium
CAAAGATCGCGATCGCCACAACGGGGTAGTACCAGGCGGGCACGGGGCGGTTGATGGTGGCCTGCTCTTCGGCGCGGGCGGAGGCGAGCGCGGCGCGGGCCTCGTCCGGGGTGGGCTGCGGCCCTGCTTTGTCTGTTTCCATACAAGAAACACTAACACGTGTTTCCTAGAAGGAAACATACATGGTGGATGCCCCCGAAGATGAGGGGGCCAAACGCCCTGCGGGCATCATCTCAGCCGACCGGTCCCGCGCAGAGTTGGAGTGATCTCGAGCAGTGAAAGCTCTTCATTTTGCAGCTGTTGAGGAAGCTAGGATGAGATCATGAGTGTTGAAGTCGCATCCGAACGATTGGCCGAGACGCTGGAGGGTTACGGCTTCGCCTACTTGATCACGGTCTCCGATGGAGCGCGGTCGCACGTCGTGGCCGTCAGCCCGACGCTGACTGGTGGCGTGCTGACCGTCGTCGACCTGGGTCGCCTCACCCGCATGAACGCAGAAGCACACCCCTCGGTGACGCTGGTTTGGCCGCCGACCGAGCCGGGCGGCTATTCGTTGATCGTGGATGGCGACGCTGTGCTCAACGACGCAGGACTGAAGCTCTCCGCCGCACGGGCTGTTCTGCACCGTCCTGCGCCTTCGCCGCACGGCGCGGTTGACGGTGAATGCAACTCGGACTGCGTCGAACTGCCGACCTGACCACCACGCCACACGGGGGGATCCGGCCACTACTTGACATAATGCACATTATCGGACAACCGATTACTGATCGGGCAGAAGGCTGCGGCGGTCCTCTGCGATGGATGAATGACTGGTCATCCCACCGTCGACCACCAACAGCTGGCCGGTGACGTAACGGGACTCGTCCGAGGCCAGGAACAGCATGGCCTGGGCGATGTCATCGGGAGCGCCGATGAACGGCAGGACGTTGTGCCCACGAATGGATTCGATCGATTCCTCGGACAGATTGTCCTGCAACGACGGCGTCATGATCGCGCCCGGTGCGACGGAGTTGCAGCGCACGTGCTGCGCGCCGTACTGGGTGGCGACGTACTGCGTGAGTCGGATGACGGCGGCCTTGGCCGTTCCGTAGGCGACCTGGAGGAAGTCGCCGGACAGTCCGCCGACCGAGGCGGTGTTGATGATCGAGCCCCCGCCGGCGGCGATGAGGTGCGGCAGGGCGGCCCGGCAGCCGATGACCGTGCTGCGCACGTTGAGTCGCATCACCCGGTCGAACTCGTCCATGTCCAGGCGCAGCAGATCCAGGTCCTTGCGCGGGTTGCTTCCCCCGACGTGGTTGCACATGATGTGCAGCGCGCCGAACTCCTGCACGGCGGTCTGGACCAGGGCGACGATCGAGTCCTCGTCCATCGAGTCGACGCCGACACCCAGCGCTCTCCCGCCGCCGTCGACGATGTCCTGCGCTGCTGCGGCGGCCTTGTCCTGCTCCAGATCGCCTATCACGACCGCTGCGCCCTCGGCAGCCAGCAACCGGCTCGCCGCGAGGCCGATGCCACTGGCGCCGCCGGTGATCACTGCGACCTTCTGCTCAACTCTTCCCATGATGTCCGCCTTCGGGTTGGTGTTCGATGGTGAAGTCGGCGAGTCGGCCGACCTGGTGGGCGTACAGGATCGGTAGATCCAGCTCCTCGGCGACGTCGAGGGCCTCCCGCGGCGGTCCGTGGACCGGGCCGGTGGGGTCGGGGCCGGCCGGTCCGAAGACCGCCAGGCCCTCGGTGTTCGGACGAAAGCGCAATCCGTACACGATGCCGTCATGACCGCTCGTGCGCAGGGCTCGAGCCCACTGCTGGGTGCAGGCGTAGTCAATGGCGCCAGCGAGCTCGGCAGTCACGCCGAACGCCGAGACCTCTGCATCGAGCAGATCTGCCACGACAGGGCGCTCGGGCAGCGTCGCGGTGGCAAGCACGCGTTGGCGCAGGAAGCCCTCGGTGACGAATCCCTGGTCGTACAGATCTGGTCCGACGACCTCGAGCACGGCGCCACGGTCGTTCTCGGCGAGATAGCAGGTCCCTTCGGGCGCGGGCAGGTCCCAGCGCCCGCCGGTGCCGGCCGGCGCATCGACCGGAGTCGACGCGCGAAACCATGCGCCGAGCTCGCGTCGGTGACACCTGGACCACCGGCGTCGAGTCGTGAGGCGGCGACGGGGAAAGTCAGTCAGGTCCCCCGGCGGTTGCTGGCGAGCCGCATCGCGGCGGGTCATGCGGCCCAGCGCGACGCCGTGCTCGCTGCGTGGGCCAGGACGTCGTCGGCCCGGCCGGCGTCGAGGAGCTTGAGGGGGCTGACTCCGCCGAGCGCGACCTTGTCGGTGGGAAACCAGAGCGCGAGGCTCCATGGATCCGGCGCACCGCCAGCACGCAGCGTGTCCAGCACCTCGCGCACGTCTGCGCGCAGCTCGCCCTCGCGGAACTGGTACACCGGGTACACCCACCGGCCGTCCGATGTGCGCGCGGCGATGATGGTGCCGCGCTGGCGACGGTCTGCGAGCTGTTGGCGGCTGATGCCGAGCACGCTCTGCGCTCCCCCGGACGTGAACACCGGTCCGACCAGGTCGGGCAGCGGCGAGGTCGCCCGGCGGGCGTGGATGCCGTGCTCGACGAACTCCTCCGGATCCGGCAGCGCCTCGACGCTGACACGACCGCTTCGCAACAGGGCAGTCAGCCGCTGATGGTAGGCCTCGGTCGAGGCCGCGAGAAAGTCCGCCAGGGCCGGATCGAGACCGGCGGAGCCATCCATCGATGTCATGGCTGTCATAGTCCTACAGTAGCACCGATGTCATGGTTGTCATAGTCGTTCTCGATCCGGCGAGGGGCGGCGTCAGGCCTGCATGCCGACGGCGAACTGCACCGATCCGTCGGCGTCCACCTGGGCGTCGAGGATCTTGTCGTCGAGCATGACGGCCGCCGACTCGTCGAGGAACACGCGAGCACCGGACTCGTCGAGCACCTGGTCACCGTCCTCGGGTGCGGCCGCGGGGCTCAGGACCAGCCCTGGCCCCTCGTCGCCCTCGCCCTCGGGCTGGGTGCTGATGCGCAAGCCGCCCTCTTCGGTCGATGCGTCGATCTCGGTCAGCTGCTTGACCACGTCTGCTGCGGTATCGGTCAGGGTGAGCATGTCGTCCTCCTGTGGATTGTCTGCAACGAACCATCCACTGTTCCGCACTTGGGTCAGGATGCAAACCGAGGGTCAACGCGCGTGGGCCGAGGCGACCCGATCGGCCATCAAGGTCATCCAGTGCCGAGCCTGGTCGTGGTCGGTGCCGTCGAGGAAGTAGTGGTCCCTGCGCGGCACGACATGGTGCTCGACCGGGATGCCGGCGTCGCGCAGCCGCGCGGCGTAGGCATCGCCCTCGGTCCGCAGCGCGTCGTGGTCGGCGGTGATGACCAGGGTGGGCGGCAGCCCGGCCACGCTCTGGACCAGCAGCGGTGAGGCGTACGGCTCGGCCCTGCGCGCGGCGTCCTTGAAGTAGGTCGCGCGCACGAGGCGCAGCAGTGCGGGCCCGATCATCGGATCGGCGATCGTCGACGGCTTCGCATGGATGTCGCTGGCGACATCGAGCGACGGCACGGCCAGCAGCTGCAGCCGCGGCGTTGCCGTGCCCTGGTCACGTGCCTGCAGGCACGCCGATGCGGCCAGGTTGCCACCGCCGCTGAAACCACCGATCGAGATTCGATCCGGGTCCAGGCCCCACTCCCCTGCGTGCTGGGACAACCACGCCAGCACGTCATGGGCCTGTTCCTGTGCCACGGGGTACCGCACGCGGGGCGCGGTGAGATAGTCGACGTTCACGACCGCGACACCCGCCTCGGCCACGAGGAAGCGGCAGAAGAAGTCATCCATCTTCGGGAACCGCATCATGAAGGCCCCGCCGTGCAGGTGCACGTGCACGGCCGGTCGGTCCACGGCCGGAGGCCGATACAGGTCGATCTTCACGCGACCGTGCCGCGTGGGGACGCGCAGCGACCGAGGCCCCGGGAGGTCGTTGCCGGCCAGTCGTAGCTGCTCCCCGTACCGGACGGACCAGCGGGCGGTGAGGCCCGACAGGCCCGCGTACGCATCAGCAAGCAGCGCCATGAGGACCATTGGACCGCACGCGTCCATGATGGGCAGCATGAAGATCACCAGATTCGGACACGCCGCCCTGCTCGTGGAGACCGACTCGACCCGGATCCTGATCGACCCGGGCGGATTCTGCGGCGACGACGTGTTCGCGCTCACCGGTCTCGACGCGATCGTCGTGACCCACCGGCACCCGGACCACCTCGACCAGGAGCGCGCACCAGCGTTGCTCCAGAACAATCCGCAAGCAGCGCTGATCTGCGATCCGGAGACGGCCGGCCTCGTCGAGTTCGGTGAGTGGATCGAGAACGCCGACGCGGCCGAGCACCAGGTCGGCGACATCACGGTGCGCGGGGTGGGTGCGCGTCACGCCGTGATCCTGCCGGAGATCGCACGCATCGCCAACGTCGGTGTCCTGCTCGTCGCCGAGGGCACGACCCTGTTCCACCCCGGAGACACCTACGAGCACGCCCCGGGCGGAGTCGACGTGCTGGCGCTGCCGCTGGGCGCCCCCTGGACCAAGCTGAGCGAGACGGTCGACTTCGTGCAGCGGGTGGCACCGACAGCGGTGCTGCCGATCCACGACCTGACCATCGCCGAGGCGGCCTACCCGATGTACTGGGGTCAGGTCGTCGAGCACGGTGGAGTCGCCGACGCCCGCCGGCTGGGTCAGGCCGAGTCGACCCGGTTCTGAGACTCCCCCACACCGTCGCGCAGCCACCACGCGGCGATGACACCGCCGGCGGCGCCGAACAGGTGACCCTCCCACGAGATGCCCGGCTGGCCGGGCAGCACGCCCCACAGCGCTCCCCCGTACGCGATGAAGACCAGCACGCCGACGACGATCTGTCGCCCGCTGCGCGCGAACACGCCGCGGAGCACGAGGTAGGCGATCCAGCCGAACACGATGCCGGATGCCCCGATGTGCACGGTGTACTGCGAGCCGACCAGCCACACCCCGAGGCCCGAGAAGAGCCACACGAGGGTGGTGACGGTCGCGAACGTGCGGACCCCGGCCAGGGCCAGCAGGAATCCCAGCACGAGCAGCGGCACGGAGTTGCCGATCAGGTGGGCCCAGTCGTCGTGGATCAGCGGACCGAGGACGATGCCCAGCATCCCGGCGTCCGCGCGGGGACGCACTCCCCTGGACTCGAACTGGCCGGGAAGGATCGCGTCGACGCCTTCGATGAACCACAGCAGTGCCACGAAACCACTCGAGATCGCCACCGCTCGCCTGGTGGTCGCGAACGCCCGAGAGGTCACGACCTCACGGTAGCGGGCGTGTCCGGACGCGGGTCAGGTCGTTAGGGTCATGAAGACCGATCGATACAGCCACGGCTTGGGGCGTATCTCACATGTGAGATAAGGTGAAGAAATGTCTGACGTAGCTGAAGTCGATCAAGACGACTACCTGGCCCGGATCGGCACGCTGATCCGCGATGCACGACAGCACAGTGGCCTGACCCAGGCGGAGCTGGCCAGTCAGCTCGCGACCAGCCAGAGTGCGGTCAACCGCATCGAGAAGGGCCAGCAGAACCTGACCCTGGAGATGTTGGCCCGCATCGGCAACGTGCTGAACTCCGAGCTGGTCAGCGTCGGCACCTCCGGTCCCAGTCACCTGCGCGTCAAGGGCGGCACTCGGCTGTCCGGAACCATCGACGTGAAGTCCAGCAAGAACGCCGGTGTGGCCCTGCTGTGCGCCTCCCTGCTGAACGCCGGCACCACGGTGCTGCGCAAGGTCGCCCGCATCGAGGAGGTCAACCGGCTGCTGGAGGTGCTGGAGTCGATCGGTGTGAAGGCCACCTGGCTCAATGCTGACAACGACCTCGAGCTGGTGGTTCCGGCCGATCTCGATCTCGCCGCGATGGACGCCGACGCCGCGCGACGCACCCGCAGCATCATCATGTTCCTCGGTCCCCTCATGCACCGGTGCGACGACTTCGAGCTGCCCTACGCCGGCGGCTGCGATCTCGGCACGCGCACCGTCGAGCCGCACATGACGGCCCTGCGTCCGTTCGGCCTGAAGGTGGTCGCCACCGAGGGCAGCTACCACGCTTCCGCCTCCCCCGACGTGGTTCCGACGCGGCCCATCGTGCTCACCGAACGCGGCGACACCGTCACCGAGAACGCCCTGCTGGCGGCCGCCCGCGTCGACGGCGTCACCGTCATCCGCAACGCCAGCCCCAACTACATGGTCCAGGACCTGTGCTTCTTCCTCGAGGCCCTCGGCGTCCAGATCGAGGGTGTGGGCACCACCACGCTGCGCGTCACCGGCAAGCCCGACATCAACTGCGACGTCGAGTACGCGCCCAGCGAGGACCCGATCGAGGCGATGAGCCTGATCGCGGCCGCCGTGGTCACCCGGTCGAGCATCACGGTGCGTCGCGTGCCGATCGAGTTCATGGAGATCGAGCTCGCGCTGCTGGAGGAGATGGGCTTTCGCTACGACCGCAGTGCGGAGTACCCCGCAGAGAACGGGCACACCCGACTGGTCGACATCACCACCCACGAGTCCGACCTGCACGCGCCCATCGACAAGATCCACCCGATGCCGTTCCCGGGTCTCAACATCGACAACCTGCCGTTCTTCGCCGTGATCGCGGCAACCGCCGAGGGACAGACGATGTTGCACGACTGGGTCTATGAGAATCGGGCGATCTACCTGACCGAGCTCAACAAGCTGGGCGCCCAGGTCAAGCTCCTCGATCCGCACCGTGTCCTGATCGAGGGCCCCACGCACTGGAGCGGCTCGGAGATCGTCTGCCCGCCGGCGCTGCGACCTGCGGTCGTGATCCTGCTGGCGATGCTGGCCGCCAAGGGCACGTCCGTCCTGCGCAGTGTCTACGTCATCAATCGCGGCTACGAGGATCTCGCCGAACGCCTCAACGCGCTCGGCGCGCAGATCGAGACCTTCCGCGACATCTAGGGACCTGACCGGGAACTGACCCACTGAGGCCCTACCGTGGATGGTGTGTCTCGGCTCACGTACCTCGGCGCCTCGGCGCCCGTGGCGATCGCGCATCGCGGTGGCGCGGCCACCGGGGCCAACCAGGGCATCGAGAACTCCCTGGCCGCCTTCCACGACGCTGTCTCGCGCGGTTTCGACTTCATCGAGACCGACGTGCGTTGCTCGGCGGACGGCACGGTCTGGGTCGTCCATGACGCGACGCTGACCCGTCTCACCGGCAGCGACGCCGTCACCGCCGAGGTGCACGACGACCAGCTCAGCCGTGAACGGATGGACGGCCGGGCACCGCTCGCGCGGATGGATGAAGTGCTCGAAGCGCTGCCCCAGGTCAGATTCAACGTCGACATCAAGTCCGAGGACGCCGTCGGGCCGGCCTGCGCCGTGATCTCCTCGGCCGGAGCGGTGGACCGCATCTGCCTCGCAGCGTTCTCGCACGGGCGGATCCGGCGCATCCGGCAGGCGCTGCCCTCGGTGGCGACCGGTGCGTCCCGGCTCGAGGTGGCGCTGGTCAAGCTGCTGCCCGCCCGCCTGCTGGCCGCGCTGGGTCTGCCCGGTGCCGACTGCCTGCAGGTGCCGGTCGCCGTGGGGCGCCTCACCGTGGTCACCGCGCGGTTCGTCGCCCGGGCCCATCGGCTCGGTCTCCCCGTGCATGTCTGGACCATCGATGAGTCCGCCGAGATGCATCGCCTGCTCGACCTCGGCGTCGACGGCATCATGACCGATCGCACCGATCTGCTGGCCGAGGTGCTGGCCGCCCGTGGAATCGACCTGTCCGGAGAGGACACCGCATGAGCGAGACCACCACCGCCTACACGCCGGAGCAGAAGTCGTGGTTCTGGTACGACTGGGCGAACTCCGGCTACTTCACGACGGTGGTCACGGTCCTGTTCGCGCCCTACCTCACCAGCGTCGCCGAGCGGGCAGCGTGCGGCTTCGTGGGCGATGAGGACCGCAAGTGCACCGAGACCCTCTCGGTGCTCGGCCTCGCGATCTCCCCCGGGTCGCTGGTGTTCTACGTGTTCACGCTCGCCACGATCCTGTCGGCCTTCGTGCTGCCGATCGTCGGTGCGCTGGCCGACCGGAGCCCTGCGAAGCGACAGCTCCTCGCCCGCCTGGCGTGGGCCGGGTCCATCGCAGCCGGCCTGATGTTCTTCGTCGCCGGCACCAACTGGCTGCTCGGCGCGCTCCTGCTGGTGGTCGCCAACCTGTTCTTCGGCGCTTCGATCGTGGTGTACGACGCGATCTTGTGCGACATCGCCGCGCCCGACGAACGCGACCGGGTCTCCTCGCGGGGCTGGGCGTGGGGCTACCTCGGCGGCGGCCTGCTGCTGGCGGTGAATCTGGCCCTGGTCACGATCCTGCCGTTCGGGTTGTCGACCGAGTGGGCGGTGCGCGTCAGCTTGCTGTCGGCCGCGATCTGGTGGGCCGCGTTCACCGTGGTGGCGTACCGCGGTCTGCAGGACCGACCACCGACCAACCTGGTCCCTGCCGAGGGCAGCCTGGTCCAGCGCAGCTTCGGTCAGCTGATCCGCACGCTGCGCGAGCTGCGCAACTACCCGCAGACGCTGCTCTTCCTGGGTGCCTATCTGCTGTACAACGACGGCATCCAGACCGTCATCTACGCAGCGTCGGTCTACGGGCAGAAGGAGCTCGGCTTCGACACCAGCGTGCTGATCGCGACGATCCTGCTGGTGCAGTTCGTGGCCTTCGGCGGTGCGTTGCTCTTTGGCCGGATCGCCGCCAGCATCGGCAGTCACCGCACCATCTTGTACGGCCTGGTCGCCTGGATGGCGATCGTGATCGTCGCGTACTTCGTGCCGGAGGGCCAGCTCGTGCCGTTCCTGCTGCTCGGTGCGGGCATCGGGCTGGTGCTCGGGGGCACCCAGGCGCTGTCGCGGTCGTTCTTCTCCCAGCTCATCCCCCGGGGTCGCGAGGCGGAGTACTTCAGCCTGTACCAGGCTTGCGAACGCGGCACGAGCTGGCTCGGGACGCTGGTCTTCGGTGTGGTGCAGCAGCTCACCGGCTCCTACCGCCCCGCCATCTTGGCTCTCATCGCCTTCTTCGTCATCGGCGGTGCGCTGTTGTACCGTCTCGATCCGCGCAAGGGCATCGTGGACGCCGGAAACGTCCCGCCAGCGGTCATCTGATCACCGTGCTGCCGGCGCCACCCCGAGGGAATCTGCCTTCAGGGGAATCTCATGTGCATCTCGTACGTTGGGACAGGTAGAACAACCACGAGAGGGGACGCATCATGGCTGAACGCGCACTGCGAGGAGCACGACTCGGGACCCAGTCCTTCGAGGACGAGCGCGGCGTCGAGATGGCGGCCCGTCAGCAGATCGAGTACGTCTGCGGCGACGGACACACCTTCAGCGTGACCATGGCCGACGAGGCCGAGGTGCCGCTGGAGTGGGAGGACCCCAAGACCGGCCAGATGGGTCGTCTGGTCAACGGTGCCGAGCCCGAGGCAAAGAACGAGAAGCCGGTCCGCACGCACTGGGACATGCTGCTGGAACGCCGCTCCGTCGACGAGCTCGAGGAGATCCTCACCGAGCGTCTCGAGCTGCTGCGTGGCGGAGAGATCGGCCCGCCGCACCTGCATCGTGCCGCGGCCAAGAAGCGCCGCAAGACGGCCTGACCGGCGCCTACGCCTGTCTGCTGGGTCGTCGTCGCCTGAACCGGCGGCTGACGCCCCAGGCCGTGACGCGCCACAACGCCTCGCGGACGATGGCCGCGCTCATCTTGGACGTGCCCCGCTCGCGCTCGACGAACGTGATCGGCACCTCGACGATGGTCATGCCGGCCGCAGCGGTGCGCCGCGCCATGTCGATCTGGAAGCAGTAGCCCTCCGAGGCGATCTCGTCGAGGCGTAGCCGCTCGAGCGTGTGGCGTCGAAAGACCCGATATCCGCCGGTGGCGTCCTTGACGTCCAGGGCCAGCATCATCCGGGCGTAGAACGTCCCTGCTCGGGAGATGAAACGCCTGCGCCAGGGCCAGTTGACGACGCTGCCGCCGGGCACCCAGCGGGATCCGAGCACGAGATCGGCGCCCTCACGACTGGCGGCGAGCAGCGCGGCCAGGTCTTGGGGCCGGTGCGAGCCGTCTGCGTCCATCTCGACCAGCCGGTCGTAGCCACGGGCGAGGCCCCACGCGAATCCGGCTCGATAGGCCGCGCCGAGGCCCTGTTTCGCCGCGCGGTGCAGCACGTGCACGCGGGTGTCGGCGGCGGCCAGTCGGTCGACGATCTCGCCCGTGCCGTCCGGCGACCCGTCGTCGACGACGAGCACGTCGACCTCGGGTTGCGCCGCGTGCAGCTCACCGATGATCCACGCGATGTTGGCAGCCTCGTCGTAGGTCGGCATGACCACCAGCGTGCGCATCAACGCTCCTTCGTCGCTCGCCCACGGCGGGCACCAAGGATCCATCCAATCAGAGCGAGGGTCACCAGCACGTACTCCGGCGCGACGCCCGCACGTTCGGCGGGGGTCCGCCCCGACGCCAGGGGCACCGTGACCTCGATGGTGGCGGCAGTGCGCATCGGCGCCCGCTCCACGACGCTCCCGTCGGCATCGACCACGCCGGTGATGCCGTTCGTGGACGGCACCACGACCCATCGGCCGGTCTCGATGGCACGAAGACGGGTGATGTCCCACTGCTGCTCGGGCTGCGAGGTCGAGGTGAACGCGGCATTGCTGGTCTGCACGACCAGCAGCTGCGCGCCACCGACGACAGCGTCCCGGACGACGTCGTCGTAGGCGATGTCGTAGCAGATGGTGTCCCCGATCGTCGTCCCTGCGATGTCCAGGGTGCCGGCCCGATCACCGGCGAGCATGTCGCGCGGGATGTCGCGATCGAAGGCCGGCACCAGTCCACCGATCGACTCACGGAACGGCACGTACTCGCCGTAGGGCACCGGCCGCCGCTTGACGTAGCTCTGACCGGGTCCGTCAGCGTCCCAGACCACGCCGGCGTTGTACGACGTCGTGGGGGTGGGCCCGTCGAAGAGCCCGCCGACCAGGATCGGCGCGCCGATGCGGGCCGACAGCGCCCCGATGCGGGTGCTGGTGGCGGGGTTGGCCGTCGGGTCGGTGTCGGTCGAGTTCTCCGGCCACAGCACCATGTCGGGTCGGGGCGTCCGGCCGGCATCGATCCGATCGGCCAGCCTCTCGGTCTCCTCGGCGTGCAGCGCGAAGATCTCCCCCGGCGGCCAGGCGAGGAAGTCCCCGGGGGTGTTGCCCTGCACCAGGGCGATCTGGCGCGATCCGTCCGCGCCCGCGAGGCCGACCGGCAGCACGGCGCCGAGGACGACCAGTGCCGCGACGGCGGCCGCTCCGCGGACCCGGTGACCGTGCTGGATGACCGTCAGGACGCCCGCAGCCAGCAGGACCATGACCGCTGAGGTGCCGGCCATGCCGACCAGGCGTGCGTAGGACTCCATCGGCGTGTCGATCGCCGTGTGGGCGAGTCGGCCCCACGGGAAGCCGGTGAACGGGAACGATGACCGCGCCCACTCCCCCGCGACCCACACGGCAGCGGCCCACAGCGGCCAGGCGCGCAGTCGCATCGTGGATCGCAGAGCCATCATGACCAGGGCGAAGAAGATCGCCTCAGCCACGACCAGTCCGACGTACGCCCCGGCGCTGACGGCGTTCATCCACCAGATCAGCACGCCCATGAACACCAGGCCGTGCACCAGACCCGTGGCGGCGACGAGCCATCGGGAGGCATGATCGAGCCGTCGCGCCAGCCACAGCAGTCCGGCGACCGACAGCACCATCGTGAACGGCAACGACCACGGATCGAATGCCGACGCCGAGACGACCCCGAGTCCTGCCGCCGCCGGCAGGGCGAGGCCAGCCCTCACGAGATGGCCCTCACAAGATGGTGAGTTCGCGCGAGGTGTTGTTCAGGACCTCAAGACCGTCTGCCGTGCAGATCGCGATGTCCTCGATGCGGGCGCCGAACTGGCCCTCGACGTAGATGCCCGGCTCGATCGAGAACGCCATGCCCTCGGTGAGCACCAGGTCGTTGCCCTGGACGATGTAGGGCTCCTCGTGGGTCTCCTGACCGATGCCGTGCCCGGTGCGATGGATGAACTGGTCGCCGTATCCTGCGTCGGTGATGATCTGACGTCCGATGGCGTCCACCGACTCGGCGGTGACCCCGGGTCGGGCGTGCTCGCGCTGGGCGGTCTGGGCGGCGTGCAGCACGGCATAGAGCTCGGCGAACGCCGGTGGGACGGTACCGCCGGCCAGATAGGTGCGGGTGGAGTCCGAGCAGTACCCGGCGGCGGTGGTGCCGCCGATGTCGACGACGACGGGGTCGCCGGTCTCGATGACCCGGTCCGAGACCTCGTGGTGAGGCGAAGCGCCGTGGGGGCCGGAGCCGACGATCACGAAGTCGCAGGTCGCGTGCTCGCGAAGGATGGCTGCGGTGATGTCGGCACCGACCTCGCGCTCGGTACGTCCGGGCCGCAGCCACTGCCCCATCTGCTCGTGGACCCGATCGATGGCCAGCCCGGCCTCGCGCAGCGCGCTCGCCTCGTCGGCGTCCTTGCGGATGCGCAGCTCCTGGACGATCGGACCGCCCAGCACCTGATCGACGGTGGGCATCGCCGCACCGAGGGCGAACACCCGGGACGCCCACATGTGGTCGTCGACGCCGATGGTCGCGACATCACCGACCAACGAGGCCACCAGGGCGAACGGGTCATCGGTCTCGTTCCATCCCGCGATGGCGACGTCCACGCCGGATGCGACCGCGGCCGGCTTCTCCAGCGCGGGCACCACGAGCGTCGGGTCCCCCGTCGCCGGCAGCACCAGGCACGTCAGACGTTCCAGCGGCAACGCGACGTAGCCGGTCAGGTACCGCAGATCGGCCCCCGGCGTGATCAGGAGTGCATCGATGCCGCGACTCGCGGCGAGCTCTTGTGCCTTGCGCCATCTACCCACGGGACGACCCTACCGTCGTGGTGTTCACGGATCGGGCGGGTGCTCGATGCAACCAACCAGTGTGACCTGCGTTACGTTGTCCGCACATCATTTCAACGGATCGGGGGGTCCCATGCGCAAGACCATTGCGTCCGCGGCAACTGCCGCACTCTGCGCTTCCCTGTTCGCCGCGACACCCGCGGTGGCAGGCAAGCACGACTCACCGCCCAAGACGGGCGTGGACACCAGCAAGCTCCAGAAGGCCGTCACGGTCAACGGGATCATGCAGCACCTGCGCGAGCTGCAGGTGATCGCCAACCGCAACGACGGCAACCGTGCGTCCGGTCTGCCCGGCCACACCGCGTCGGCGGACTACGTGTCCAAGAAGCTGCGTCAGGCCGGCTACACCGTGAAGCGACAGAAGTTCACGTTCGCGTTCTCCCGCGAGCTCGAGCCCGCGACACTGGCGCTCACCGATCCGACCAGTCGAGACTTCGAGACCGCGACGTTCGACTACTCCGGTTCCGGTGACGTGACCGGATCGGTGGTCAACATCGACCAGACGATCCCGGCGGGTCCCTCCCCGGGCAGCACGTCCGGCTGCGAGGCCTCGGACTTCCCCGCCGCGCCTGCTGGTCCGGTGGTCGCCCTGATCCAGCGCGGCACCTGCCCGTTCGGCACCAAGGCGGCCAACGCCGAGGCGGCCGGCTATGACGCCGTCATCATCTTCAACGAAGGCCAGGCCGGTCGTCAGGAGCTGCTCACCGGCACGCTCGGTGAACCGGCCGGAGTCCCCGTGGTGGGCCTGTCCTACGCCGACGGCGTGGACCTGGCGCAGACCGCAGGCGCGAAGGTGCGGGTGACCACGTCGACCGAGAACGATCTCAACCGCACCACCGAGAACGTGATCGCCGATCTTCCGGCTCGCTCCAAGACCAAGCAAGCCGACCAGGTCGTGGTCGTCGGTGGACACCTCGACAGTGTCGCGGCAGGCCCGGGCATCAACGACAACGGTTCGGGATCGGGCGCGATCCTGGAGATCGCCGAGCAGATGTCGGCGCTGAAGCTGACCAAGAAGCTGGAGCGTCCTGTGCGCTTTGCCTTCTGGGGCGCCGAGGAGGTCGGCCTGCTGGGTGCCGAGCACTACGTGGACAACCTGTCCACGGCACAGCGCAGCAAGATCTACGCGAATCTGAACTTCGACATGATCGGCTCGCCCAACTACGCGCGCTTCGTGTACGACGGTGACGGTTCCGCAGGTGGCGTCTCCGGTCCTCCGGGGTCGGACGCGATCGAGAAGATCTTCACCGGCTACTTCGACTCCAAGAAGCTGGCGTCGGCGCCGACCGACTTCGACGGGCGGTCCGACTACGGCCCGTTCATCGCGGCCGGCATCCCCGCCGGTGGCCTGTTCAGCGGTGCCGAAGGCATCAAGACCGCCGAGGAGGTCACCCTCTTCGGTGGCACGGCGGGCGAGGCGTACGACGCCTGCTACCACGCCGCGTGCGACGACATCACCAACGTCAGCACCAAGGCGTTGCAGGAGCTCGGCGACGCCGCGGCTCACGCGACGTTGACGTTGGTCGCCGCCAAGCGGGGTCTGTTCCCCGACGGCAGCATCGCGCCGCGCACGTCGGCCAAGAAGGCGGCGAAGGTGCCCGGCGCACCGCAGCACGCCGCTCGGTAACCGGCACGACAGGTCAGACCACGGGCACCGCTTGCGCAGCGGTGCCCGTGGTCTGTCCGCGACACTAGGCTGGCCCGATGAGCCGCCTCATGCTGCTGGACAGCGCCAGCTTGTACTTCCGGGCCTTCTTCGGTGTTCCCGACTCCATGAAGGCGCCGGACGGCACCGTGGTCAACGCGGTGCGCGGCATGGTCGACTTCGTGGCCACGTTGGCGGAGCGGTACGAACCCACCGCCATCGTGGCGTGCTGGGACGACGACTGGCGCCCCCAGTGGCGGGTCGACCTGGTCGACTCGTACAAGCAGCAGAGGCTCGACGAGTCCGGCGCTGAGGCCGACACGACCGGCGGGCTCCTGGGCCCGCAGGTGCCACTGATCGCCGAGGCGCTGGGTCTGCTCGACATCCCGGTGATCGGCGCTCCCGCTGCAGAGGCCGATGACGTGATCGGTGCGTTGGCCGCGCAGGCGAGCGGACCCGTAGACGTCGTGACCGGCGATCGCGATCTGTTCCAGGTCGTGGACGACCAGCGGCAGGTCCGGGTCCTCTACACCGCCCGCGGCGTCGCCCGGCACGACGTCGTCGACGCCGCGTGGCTCCGGGGCAAGTACGGGGTCGAGCCCGGGCAGTACGTCGACTTCTCGGTCATGCGCGGAGATGCCTCCGACGGGCTGCCGGGGGTGGCGGGCATCGGCGAGAAGACCGCAGCGGTCCTGTTGGCGGAGTTCGGCGATCTCGACCGCATCGCGGCCGCGGCGCACGACGACACCTCGTCCATCAAGCCTCGGGTGCGCGCCAGCCTGCTGGACTCAGCTGCGTACATCGCTGCCGCCCGCGAGGTGGTGACGGTGCGCACCGACGTCGTCCAGACGGCCGACCACACCCGCAAGCCGTTGTCGGCCGGCCAGCAGGAGGCCTTTCACCGGTTCGGTGAGACCTGGGGTCTCGGCGGATCGGCGGACCGCGTCCTCGCGGCGCTCAGCTCGTGACGCTGCTGTAGGACACGACGCCGTGTCGCAGCTCGTCCAGCGCCTGCCGCGCGGTGTCTCGCAGCGGTCCCGGCCCTGAAGCGTCGGCGATCTGCGCGACCACGTCGATCAGCTGCTTCATGGCCCGGACGAAGTCACCCGCGGCGAGCTCGGTGTCCCCCAGCACGCTGTCGAGCGTGGCGCCGTTGCACCAGTCCCACACGGCCTGCGCGAAACCGAAGTCC
>JBBSRN010000023.1:0-15719 GCA_038242985.1 Propionibacteriales bacterium
AAGGCACAGTACGAAGGCGCCGGCATGAGAAGCGGCCCTTGGTTGGCGCGCTGACGCGCGCGCAATGCGGCACCGCCCCCACTGCCGCCCCAGAAACGGGGGCGGTCTTGCGCTGCTGGTGGTACGCGAGGATCTGCAGCTCGATCGACAGATCGACCTTGCGCAGATCGACCCCGTCTGGCACCTGCACCACGGCCGGTGCGAAATTCAGGATGCTGGTGATGCCCGCGGCGACGAGCCGATCGGCCACCGGTTGCGCAGCATCGCCGGGGGTGGCGATGATCGCGATGGTCACGCCGCGCTCGGCGATGACGGCGTCGAGATCGGCCATGGACGTGACAGTGAGGCCCGAGATGGTCGTGCCGATGCGCGCCGGGTCGGAGTCGACCAGCGCCGCCACGCGGATGCCGCGCGAGCTGAATCCCTGGTAGGCCGACAGCGCGGATCCGAGGTTGCCGACGCCGACGATGACGACGTCCCAGTCCTGGGTCTGGCCGATCTCCCGAGCGATCTGGTACCGCAGGTACTCCACGTCGTAGCCGACACCGCGCGTGCCGTACGAACCGAGGTGGGACAGATCCTTGCGCAGCTTGGCCGGATTGACGCCGGCCTGCTCGGCGAGGCCGTTGGACGAGCACGTGCCGACGCCCTGCTCGATCAGCGCCGTGAGGGCTCGCAGGTAGATGGGGAGCCGGGCCACGGTCGCATCGGGTATACCGCGATGCGAGTCGTCGGCGAGCGGGGTGTTGCGCAAAATTGTCACAGGTCTCCACGGCTGCGACGCCGGGAATTTCCTGCGTGAGGAGAGCATCGAGCGCTCCTGCAGTTTACGAGTTTGTGAACGTGTTAACAAAATCGAGGACAGCACTGGTGGCACACGTCACACCGCTTCGAGGTGGGGACACGTGCCTCAGTGCCGTTCGATGGCCTGTCGCAGGCGTAGGGGATCGACTCGCCAGAAGTCGTGCTGGCTGCCATCGACGTACGTGACGGGCACCTGATCGGTGAACAGCCGGGTCAGTGTCGGGTCCTCGTCGATGTCGACACGGACCCAGGCGACGCCGGTCGCCTCGCACACCTGCGCCACGATCGTCTCCGCGACGGCGCACAGGTGGCAGTCGGCCCGCGAGTACACGACCACACGTGCCGCCTCGGCGTGGGGGACGGTCATCGCAGCGACCTACGACCGCGTGTCGAGGCCGAGGGCCTCGGACCGGGCCAGTGCCCGCAGCCGACCCTTCTCGATCTTCCCGGTGGCCGATCGCGGCAAACCTGACACCAACGCGATGCGGGTGGGCTGCTTGAAGCGCGCCAGACGGGTGCGACACCGCGCGTCGACCGCCTCGACCAGCGCTGCACGATCGAACTCCGGGACAGACTCGACGAACGCGACCACTGTCTCGCCGGTCTCCTCGTCGGGCAGCCCCACCACCGCGACCTGCGCGACCCCGTCGACCTCGGAGATGACGTCCTCGACCTCCGAGGGATACACGTTGAATCCCGACACGATCACCAGCTCGCGCAGCCGGTCGACGATCATCAGATCGCCGTCTTCGTCGACCAGACCGATGTCACCCGTGGCGTACCAGCCGTCGGCGTCAGGACCGTCGACCCCGTCGGGCCAGTAGCCGGAGAAGAGATTGGCTCCCCGGACCCAGATCTGTGCCGGGTCGCCCGACACGGTGTCGTCGCCGGTCGCATCGGCCGGGGTGAGCCCGGCCTCGATGATCCGCACCTCCACTCCCGGCAGGGGCCGGCCCACCGATCCCGGCTTCGGCGGCTCGGTGCGTTCGCGGTGCGATGCCAGCGTGACGGCGACGACCGGCGCGGTCTCGGTCAGGCCGTAGCCCTCCTCGACGAACAGGCCCGACGACTCGGTGAACGTCGCGGAGAGATCAGCGTCGAGGCTCGAGGCCCCCGACAGCACGGTGCGCACCCCGGCCAGCTTCTCGCGCAGGTCCGAGCGGCCGGCCCACGCCGCGATGACCGGCGGGGCCAACGGCAGGTTGGTGATGCCCTCGGCGCCGATGAGGTCGAGCAGGCCGACGGGATCGAAGCCGTCGACCAGCACGACACGGGCGCCCTGGCGGGCAGCCTGCCCGAGCACCGCGTTGAGGCCGTACACGTGGAACATCGGCAGCAACCCCAGACCGACGTCGTCCGGGGCCATCGGCGCGTGCTCGAGCGAGGCCACCTGCTCGATGTTGGCGAGCAGCGCACGATGGGTCAGCATGGCGCCACGCGGCCTTCCGCTGCTGCCGGAGGTGTAGAGCACGACCGCGAGCGTCTCGGGATCCGGCGGTGCGACCGGCGCGGTGCCGGTGGCACCGGACAGGAAGTCCTCGAAGCCGGTCTCGTCGCCCGTCGCGGTCGTGCCGTCGACCACGACGGACGGAGGCTGCTCGAGACCGGAGGCCACCGCCTCGCGCACCTGCGGAGCCCCGGTCTCGTCGGTCAGGACGACGCGGGTCAGCGAGTCGACCAGCATCCGGGCGATCTCCGTCCTGGTCGAGCGCGGGTTGATCGGCACCGCGACCATCCCGCCGCGCAGGATGCCGAAGTAGGCGATCGGCAGATCGATGCGATTGGCCATGACGACGGCCACCCGATGACCGGCGACCAACCCCCGGGCGGACAGTCCGCGCGCCACCGCGTCAGCGGCATCGTCGAGCTGGCGCCAGGTCACGTCGCGGCGATCGGGCCGAAGCTCCACCAGCGCGACGCCCTCGGGGTCGCGCTCGGCTGCTTCCCTGATCAGGTCACTGACGTTGACGATCACACCGTCGAGTCAACCACACCGCTGCGCCGCGAAACCCGGCTAATGTCATGGCATGTCACGAGACGGATCGACCCCGGCGACGCGCAACCTGCGGTCCCGCTCGGTACTGGCGGGGCAGGCCGCGGCCGCAGCAGCCGAGGTCGAGCACGCGCTCGACGTCGACCAGGACCAGCGCGGCGCGGCCTTCTTCGACGTCGACAACACGATCATGCAGGGCGCGTCGATCTTCCACTTCGCCCGAGGACTGCACCGCCGCGAGTTCTTCACCACCGCCGACATCGCCAAGGCGGCCTGGCAGCAGCTCTACTTCCGCGTGTTCGGTGTGGAGGACCCCGAACACATCGAGGAGGCACGATCCTCCGCCCTGGCGTTCATCGCCGGCCACCGGGTCAGTGAGCTGGAACAGCTCGGCGAGGAGATCTTCGACGAGCACATGGCCCACAAGATCTGGCCGGGCACCCAGGCGATCGCCCAGTGGCACCTCGACCGCGGCCAACGCGTCTGGCTGATCACCGCGGCGCCCATCGAGATCGCCGGCGTCATCGCCCGCCGGCTCGGTCTCACCGGGGCCCTCGGCACGGTGGCCGAGCACGTCGACGGCGTCTACACCGGTCGCCTCGTCGGTGAGATGTTGCACGGGGAGGGCAAGGCCGTCGCCGTGCGCGAGATCGTCGAGCGCGAGGGCCTGGTGCTCCAGGAGTGCTACGCGTACTCCGACTCCAGCAACGACCTGCCCATGCTGTCGCTGGTCGGACATCCGTGCGCCATCAATCCCGACAGTGCCCTCCGTGCTCACGCGCGGGCGCACGACTGGCGCATCCGGGACTACCGCACTGGTCGCAAGGTCGCGCTGGCGAGCGCCAAGGCCGCCGTCGCGGGCGCCGCCGCAAGCGCCGCCTGGCGCGTCGTGCGCCACCGTCGCGGGTGACCCCTGCCGGGCACGTCGCACCGCGTGCCCCAGATCGAGTGACATCGAGGCGACATCCCGCCTAGACTGCCGGTGATCAGGGAGGGCCTGTGACATCGCTGACGTCTGTCCTGCGAGCAGCCATCGCGCTTCATCTGACGCGCCCTGACGAGCAGAGCCTGGCGATCGCGCTGGCCGTCTCAGAACAGACCAACGCCTACTCCCCGCACTACGACTCGACCGGGTCGACCGGGTCGACCGATCACGACCCTGACCCCGACCCCGAAGCCACGCGACTTCGAGCCCTGGTCGATCTGGCCAAGGACGGTGACAGCGAGGCCTTCGGCCAGCTGTACGACCACTACGTCACCGGGATCTTCCGCTTCGTCTTCTATCGCGTCGGGTCCAAGCACCTCGCCGAGGACCTCACCAGCGAGACGTTCGTGCGCGGCCTGCGATCCATCCAGCGCTTCAACTGGCAGGGCAAGGACTTCGGAGCCTGGCTCACCACCATCGCCCGCAACCTGATCACCGATCACTTCAAGTCGAGCCGGTCCCGTCTCGAGTTCGCGACCGAGACCGTTCCCGAGGGCCGTTCCGACGAGGCCGGTCCGGAGCAGGAGATGCTGGTCCACGTCTCCAACGAGATGCTCTTCGAGGCGGTCAACGCGCTGCCGCCCGAGCAGCGCGACTGCATCCTGATGCGCTTCATCCAGGGCATGTCGATCGCTCAGACCGCCGCCGCGATCGGTCGCAGCGAAGGAGCCATCAAGCAGCTGCAGCTGCGCGCCGTGCGCAGCCTGGCCGGGGCGTTGCCACCGGACATCCGTTGAGAGGAATTTCCGCCCAGCACAGGCCATAACTGACCGCCATCGCTATTCGTTGACCATGACGAGGACACCCCCCACCACCCATCGAGGGAGGCACATGATCCGCCGCGGCGCACCACACGACGCGCAGTCGTTCGACGACGCGTGGACCTCAGGTGACTCCTCGAGCGTGACCGGCGAGATCGCCGGACTCGTCGGCACCGCCGACCTGCTGTGCCGATCGGCCGTCGCCGAACCCGACGAGCATTTCCGCAGCGAGCTGCGAGATCGACTGATGGTCCAGGCCGCCGAGGTGCTCGTGGCCCATCCCGCTCCGGCAGTCGTCGAGCCGGTCCGCCGCCCCGCTCCAGCCGTCCCCGCGCATCCCGTCCGTCGACGCCTCGTCGGCCTCACCGTCGCCGCGGTCGCCGGTCTCGGTTCGATCGGCATGATCTCCTCCAGCGCCACCGCAGTACCCGGCGATGTGCTCTACCCGGTCAAGCGCGGGGTCGAGTCGGTCCAGCTCGCCCTGCACCGCAACGACACGTCCCGCGGGCAGTTCCAGCTGGACCAGGCGCGCGAACGCCTCGCCGAGGCCCGGTGGCTCGACTCGCACGGGGAGGACGGCCGCGTCGCGGCGGCGCTCGACAACTTCTCGGACCAGGCCGACGATGGCTCGGCCCGCCTGTTCATGGTCTACAACGACCAGATCACCACCAGCAACAGCTCGAGCAGCGACGCGCCCATCGACGCGGTCAACGACTTCGCCGCTGCTGCCACGATCACGCTGAACAAGATGAGTGACGACCTGCCTGCCGATGCGCAGGCCGCACTCGAAGGTGCAGCCGACACCGTCACCGGCCTCGCCTCGCAGGCGTCGTCGCTGTGCTCCAGCTGCGCCCCGGCCGATGTCAGCTCGTTGCTGGTTGCTGTCAGCGAGGCGTTGGTGAGCACCCCCGACGCCCCCGACGCCCCTACGGCCACGTCCGGCTCCCACCCCGAGCGGTCCGCGGCCACGACACCCAAGCCGGCGACACCGGACCGCTCCGGTCCCCCGAAGTCCACCCCACCCCGGATCAGTCCGCCGGCACTCCCGACGCCGAAGAAGCCACCCGCGCTCAAGAAGCCACCTGCCATCAAGAAGCCACCCGCCCTCAAGGACACCACCGACCCGCTCGTGGGCGGACTGGTCGGCGGCGACGGTGGCCTCGTGCCCGGCCTGGGCAAGAAGTAGGGCGCACGGCTCGCTCCGCTCGCCGCTCCAGCGACTCCGTCGCTGCCTGGCTTCGCCAGGGCGCCTTGCCTCGCTTCGCTCGGCCCACGGTCGATTTCACAGCGATTCAGTCCACAGCAATGCAGTCCAGCGATCCAGCTCGCCCGACTCCGTCGCTGCCTGGCTTCGCCAGGGCGCCTTGCCTCGCTTCGCTCGGCCCACGGTCGATCTCACAGCGATCCAGTCCACAGCAATGCAGTCCAGCGATCCAGCTCGCCCGACTCCGTCGCTGCCTGGCTTCGCCAGGGCGCCTTGCCTCGCTTCGCTCAGCCCACGGTCGGGACGAGCGAGGCGAGCTCAGCGCGTCTCAGAAGAAGGCGTTGCCGCGGTCGACGAGCAGCCGGTACAGCGTCTGCTGGATGGTCTCGCGCACCTGGTCGGTGACGTTGAACAGCAGCATCGGGTCGTCAGCCGAGGACGGTTCGTACGCGTCGGTGCGAATCGGCTCACCGAACTCGATGATCCACTTGCTGGGCAGCGGGATGAGGCCCAGCGGTCCCAGCAGCGGGAAGAACGGCGTGATCGGCAGGTACGGCACCCCGAGCAAACGAGCCAGTGACGGGATGTTGCCGATCAGCGGGTAGATCTCCTCGGCACCGACGATCGACACCGGCACGATCGGCACCTGCGCGCGCATGGCCGAGGACACGAAGCCGCCACGACCGAAGCGCTGCAGCTTGTACCGCTCTGCGAACGGCTTGCCGACGCCCTTGAATCCCTCGGGCCAGACACCGGCCAGCTCACCGGTGGACAGCAGCCGCTCCGCGTCCTCGGTGCAGGCCAGGGTGGCGCCCACCTTGCGAGCGAGCTGACCCACGAAGGGCAGTGAGAACACCAGGTCCGCACCCAGCGGGCGCAGGTGACGGCCGCTGTACTGATGAACCGCGTAGGCGGTGATGAGTCCGTCGATCGGGACCGTGCCGGAGTGGTTGGCCACCAGCAGGGCGCCGCCGTCGGCGGGGATGTTCTCGATGCCACGGACCTCCAGGCGGAACCACTTCTCGGCCAGTGGCTCGAGCGCAGCGGTCAGCACCTCGGTGATCTGGGGGTCGAAGCCGAACTCGTCGACCTCGTAGTCACCGCTGAGGCGGCGCCGGATGGCGGCCAGCAGCTCGGCGACGCGGGCGTCCCAGTCGCTGCCCAGCACCCGCTGCGCGCCCTGGATGAGCGCGGACGCGATGTCGTCGAGCGGGATGCCTGCGGAGAGTGGAGCCGCACCCGCGGTGCGCGTCTCGCGCTCGGCCTCCTCCGCCGCGCGGGCTGCCGCCGCGGCGGCGTCAGCGTCGGTGACCGCTCGCAGACGCGGGCGTTCCGTACGCGCGCCAGAGTCCGCAGCACCCGGCCTCGATGCCTTCGGGACAGACTTCTTCGGCGCAGACTTCTTCGGCACAGACTTCTTCGGGGCAGACTTCTTCGGCTGCTGCGCTGCCTTTTTTGGGCCGACTCGCGGGCTGGGCACAGGTTCTCCAGCTGCGACCTTCGAGCCTGCGCCCTGGGGGCTTGCAGTCCTGGGGTCTGCGCTCTTCGGCGCAGCCTTCTTCTGCTGGGCGCTCTGGGCCGGCGCCGGCTTCTTCACCGGGGGCTTCTTGGCCGTCGCGGAGCCGCCAGCCAGGCTGCGGGCCGCGGTCGAGGGCGAGGTCTTGCTGCCCCGCCCCGCTCGGCCGCCTGAACCGATCGTCTTGTCGTTCATGACGTGCCTCCGAATGCCGCCAGGACGCCGGGGCGGACCTGGGTGCGGAAGTGCTCGAACACTTCAGCCGACGTGTACGCCGGCTCGTAGCCGAAGATCTCACGCAACGCCGCGTTGTCCATCACCCGGCCGTACGTCAGGAGACGGTGCAGGTCAGGGGCCACGTCCGATCCGGTCGCACGGATGATGCGGCGCGACGCGCTCGCGAAGCCGATCGGGATCAGCGGGATGACCGGTCGGCCGAGTCGGCGGGCGGCCTGGCTCAGGAGCACCACGCCGTCACCGCAGACGTTGAAGGTGCCGGGTCGGTCGTCGCTGATCGACTCCGCAAGCACCGCGAGGGCGTCCTCCAGGTGCAGGAACTGCAGCCGCGGGTCGAAGCCCATCGAGGCCGGCAGGACGGGCGCCGAGAAGTACTCGCTCAGCGGTGAGCGCATCGCGACGTCGAGGATCTGCGCGGCTCGCAGGGTGGTGATGATGACGTCGGGACGACGCCGCGCGAAACCACGGACGTACGACTCGACCTCGACGATGTCCTTGGGGAACCCGGTCCGCACGCCGCCGCGGGCCGACATCGACTCCGTCCACATCGCCGGGTCACCAGCAGACGTTCCGTACACCGACGAGGACGAGCCCAGCACGAACTTGGTCACGGTGCTCGATCGCTGGCACGCAGCCAAGAGCTGCATCGTGCCGATGACGTTCAGCTCCTTGGCGCCGCCATCACCGGCGCGGTTGCGCGGAGGATTGACGTCCATGTGCACGACGGTGTCGACGTCCTCGACCGCGATGACCTTGCCGACGACCGGTGTACGGATGTCCGCGCGGACGAACTTCGTCCGGCCGAGATCACCGGACGGGACGACGGTGTCGATGCCGACGACGCGCGAGACGCCACCGGCCTCACCGAGCTCGGCGAGCCGGCGCGCTGCCACGGACGCGAACGGGTTCGCGACCCCCGTGACGAGCACGACCCGGCCCATGGCTCACTTGCCCAGACGACGGCGCTGCACGCGGGTGCGCTTCAGCATCTTGCGGTGCTTCTTCTTCGACATCCGCTTGCGACGCTTCTTGATGACAGAACCCACGAGGCACACTTTCTTGTCGGCCGAACCGACGACTTTGGCGCCGGCCGGCCGCCGACGAAGATCGACGTCAGCCTACACGCAGCCCTGCGGCCGCCCGAGGGGCGACCGCAGGCGAAGATCTCGGTGTCAGCCGGCCTGGAAGAACGACTTGCCGAGGAACTCCTCGACGGCGTCCTCGGGGACCCGAAAGGATCGGCCGACGCGGACGGCTTCGAGCTCGCCGGAGTGCACGAGCCGATAGACCGTCATCTTCGAGACGCGCATCTGGGCCGCCACTTCTGCAACCGTCAAGAACGTCTGTCCGGATGTCATGTCGTACCTGCTTCCTGAGCGGCACGCGCGCTCTCTGGCTTCCCCACCAGAGATACTGCGCGCGTGCCTGAGCAAAGGATAGTGCCTCGCGGGGCACGAGGGACAGGGGTTGCGCACAAATGCCGGAAATGACCTTCATGCCGGTCGTTACGGGTCCTGTCCCGCACGCCTCGACCGAGCCCTGATCAGTAGCTGGGATCGAGACCGTTGAGGGGGAAGACCGCCTCGCGGGTCGCGTGGATCGAGCGGTCGAGCCAGCTGGCCGGGTCGTACCCCTGCTGCCACGCCCGGTAGCCCGCGGCACGACCGTCGGTCATGGTGGTGCGGGCGGCCGATCCTCGCAGCTCGGCAACCCGTTCGCGCCACTGCTGCGGGGTCTCCCGGGCCGGATCCAGCGGGTGGCCGGACACGATGGCCAACAGGTGGGCCCACGCGCGCGGCACGACGTCCATGACCGCGTACCCCCCACCGCCGGTGGCGACCCACTTGCCGCCGCACACCTCCTCGGCCAGGTCGCGCACCGCCAGGTAGGAGGCCCGTTGGCCGTCGACCGACAACATCAAGTTGGTCAGCGGATCGTCCATGTGCGAGTCGCACCCGTGCTGGCTGACGACGATGTCGGGGGCGAACTCGCGCACCACGGGCGGCACGACTGCATGGAACGCCCGCAACCAGCCGGCGTCGGAGGTACCCGGCGGCAGCGGGATGTTGACGGCCGATCCCTCGGCGCCCTCCCCACCGACCTCGGTCGAGAATCCCGTGCCCGGGAAGAGCGTCTGCGGACCTTCGTGGATCGAGACGGTCAGCACCCGGGGGTCGTCCCAGAACATCTTCTGGACGCCGTCGCCGTGGTGCGCGTCGACGTCGATGTACGCGATCTTCTGGGCACCGTGGTCCAGCAACCAGTCGATGGCCAGGGCGATGTCGTTGTAGATGCAGAATCCGCTGGCGTTGCCCGGCATCGCGTGGTGGAGCCCGCCGGAGACATTCACCGCACGGGGCGCCTGGCCGGTCCAGACCCGACGAGCGGCCTCGACACTGGCGCCGGCGATGAGCGCGCTGGCCTCGTGCATGTGGGCGAACACGGGGTTGTCCTCGCTGCCGAGCCCGACCGACAGATCGATGTACGACGGGTGCGCGCTGAGCCGCTGGACCTTCTCGATGTACTGAGCGGAGTGCACGCGGGCGAGATCGTCCTCCGTCGCGGCCTCCGCGCCCACGACGTCGAGGTGCTCCAGGATGCCCAGCTCACGAGCCAGCGCCATCGTGAGGTCGATCCGTACCGGGGCCATCGGGTGCGCCGGTCCGAAGTCGTAGGAGGTGAGCTGCTCGTCGAAGACGACGCACGCGCGATCGGACATGCCCGCCAGCCTAGGCCGGGCCGGAGAGCTCGGCCGAGCGGGCCGCGGCAGCCGCGATCGCCGCCCGGATGGCCTCGTGCACGCCGCGCTCGTCGAGCGTGGCGATCGCGGCATGGGTCGTGCCGTTGGGCGAGGTGACGCGGCGGCGCAGCTCCGGCGCCGTCTCCTCCGCGCCCGCCAGCAGTCGAGCGGCCCCGAGGACGGTCTGCGTGGCCAGCAACCGCGCAGTCGCTGGATCCAGACCGGCGTCGACGCCGCCGGCGATCATGGCCTCGGCGAGGTAGAAGACGTAGGCGGGGCCGGAGCCGGACACCGCGGTGACGCCGTCCTGCTGGTCCTCGTCGACGACGACGACCTTGCCGCCGGACTCCAGCAGCGAGACCACCGCGGCCAGCTGCTCGGCAGAGACCGAAGCGCCCGCGGAGATGCCGAACATCCCCTCACCGATGAGGGCCGGCGTGTTCGGCATGGCGCGCACCACGGCGACGCCGTCGGCCAACGCTTGCTGCATCGAATCGATGGTGATGCCCGCAGCCAGCGAGACGACGGTCGCCCCGGGCTGCACGGCGTCACCGATCTCCGCCAGCAGGCCCGGGACGTCCTGCGGCTTGACCACCAGCAGCACGATGTCCGCGTCGCGGGCCGCGGTCGCGTTGTCCTGGACGTCGACGCCGTGCTGGTCGCGCAGCTCGTCAGCGCGATCGGCGCGCTTCTCGCTGATGACGATCGCGCTGGCGGGGTGACCGGCGGACAGGATCGCCGAGAGCAGGGTCTCCCCCATCACGCCCGCGCCGAGGACAGCGATCCGATGAGTCATGCGCCCACACTAGTGTCGGGTCGTGCGCTGGCGTCCGGACCCACTGATCCTCGCACTGCTCGCGGCGGCACTGGTCGGATCGTTCCTGCCCGCGACCGGCAGCACGCTCCAGACCCTCCAGCAGATCGGTGTCGTCGCCATCGGCGGGCTGTTCTTCCTGTACGGCACCCGCCTGTCGACGTCCGAGACCCTCGCCGGCCTGTCGCACTGGCGGCTGCAGCTGACGGTGCTGGTGACGACGTTCGCCGTGTTCCCGCTGCTGGGCATGGCGGTGCAGATCTTCTCCGGCAACCTGTTGACACCCGGCCTGGCCAACGGAGTCCTGCTGCTGTGCCTCGTACCTTCGACGGTGCAGGCCAGCGTCGTCTACACACGGATCGCGGGCGGCAACGTGGCCGCTGCCGTCGTGGGCGCGTCCCTGTCGAGCCTGCTGGGCGTCTTCCTGACTCCCGCACTGGTCGCCGCGCTGATGACGACCGACGCCGGCGTCGACACCGGATCGGTCGTGCGGATCGTCCTGCAGCTGTTCGTCCCCTTCGTGCTCGGTCAGCTGGTGCGACCGGTGGTGGGCCGGTGGGTCGAGCGTCACGACGCGGGCCTGCGGCTGTACGACCGGGGCAGCATCGTCCTGATCGTGTTCGTCGCGTTCAGCGAGGGGGCCGAGGCCGACATCTGGTCGAACCAGAGCGCCTGGTCGGTGGTGGCCGTGGCCGGGGTGTGCGCCGCGCTCCTGGTCGTGGTGCTCGCCTGGACCGTGCTCATCGGCCGGGTGGCCGGGTTCTCCCGCCCCGATCGGGTGACCATCGCGTTCTGCGGGTCCACCAAGAGTCTTGCCAGCGGCCTGCCGATCGCCACGGTGCTCTTCAGCGGCAGCGACGTCGCCCTGATCGTGCTGCCGCTGATGCTCTACCACCAGATGCAGCTCATCACCGGAGCCGTGCTGGCGCCCCGCCTGGCCACTAGCCCAGATGCAGGCGGGTGAACTCGAGCGCCTCGATCAGATCCTTCTCGCGCTCGTTCTGGTCCTTGGCCTTGCGCGTGTTGATCTCGACCACGACCTCCCCGCTGAACGACGAGGCGCCGACGTGGTTGAGGAACTCCTTGCACGGCTGGTTGCCGCGGCCGGGGATCAGGTGCTCGTCCTTGGCCGAGCCGGAGCCGTCGGCGATGTGCACGTGGGCCAGGCGGTCACCGAGCTCTCGCGCCATCTCCAACGGGTCCTGCCCGGCCGTGGAGCTGTGGGACAGATCGACCGTGACGTGCGCGTAGTCGTCGTCGAGCGGATTCCAGCTGGGCGCGTAGGCCTGGAACTCACGCTTGCCGGTGCGCCACGGGTACATGTTCTCGACGCCGTACGAGATGCTGTACTCCCGCTCGAGATCGCTGATGCCCTTGACGAAGCCCCGTGCGTAGTCGCGTTGCCACCGAAACGGCGGGTGCACGACGACCAGCTCGGCGCCGACCTCGTGGGCCATCTCGGCGCTGCGGCGCAGCTTGCCCCACGGATCGCTGCCCCAGACGCGCTGCGTCACCAGCAGGCAGGGCGAGTGCACCGACACGACCGGGACCTCGTGGAACGAGCTGAGTGCCTTGATCGCGGTGATGTCGGCGCTCACGTCGTCGATGCCGACCATCACCTCGACGCCGTCGTACCCCAGCCGGGAGGCGAGCTCGAACCCGCTGGCGGTCGACCCCGGGTACACCGAGGACGTCGACAAGGAGACACGAGGACCGGTGGACACCCCTCCAGCCTAGGACGGATGCGGGAACGGTGACGGCCCCCACCCGATCCGGCGTCCTCACATCTGGTCCAGATGCTCCAGCAGCACGCCCTCACGCAGTGCCCACGGGCAGATCTCCACTGCGTCGAGCTCGAACAGATCCATCGTGGCCTCGGCCACGATCGCGCCGGCGTGCATCTGGTGCGCCCGATCCGAGGAGACGCCGGGCAGCTGGGAGATCTCGTCGGTGGTGAGGTCGCCGAGACGCTGCACGAGCGGCGCGAGATCGGCTCTGGTGAGGGTGCGCGTCACGTACTGGCCCTCGCTGGACGGCGGCGCGCCGAGCACACGCGCCAGCGAACGGAAGGTCTTGCTGGTGGCGACGGCCCGATCGAAGGGCCCGCCGTGCAGGATCGGTCCGGCCTCGCCGGCGATGACAGCCCGCACGTACGAGCGCAGCTCGGCCACCCCCGTGCCGGCGGTGAGCCACTCGCGCGTCAGTCGGGCGGCACCCAACGGCACCGACGTGGCGACCTCGGGGATCTCCTCGGAACCGACTGCCAGCTCCAACGAACCGCCGCCGATGTCGATCACGCCCAGGCGACCGGACGACCAGCCGCACCACCGCCGGACCGCCAAGAAGGTCAGCCGGGCCTCGTCGGCACCGGCCAGCACCTGCAGATCGACCCCACAGGAGCTGCTGACCCGCGCGATGACGTCGTCGGCGTTCACCGCGTCCCGCACCGCGGAGGTGGCGAACGCGAGGATCGTCGCGCAGCCCTGATCCTCGGCGGCAGCCCGGGCCGAGGCCACGTAGCCGACCAGCCGCTCGATGCCCTCCTCGGTGACCGCGCTGTCCTCGTCGAGGTGCTCTGCGAGGCGCAGCGTCTCCTTGAACGAGAACGCCGGCAGCGGTGGGCCGCCCCGGAAGCCGTCGACCACCAGCAGGTGTCCGGTGTTGGATCCGATGTCGAGCACGCCCAGGCGCATACCGGCAAGTCTTTCACCTGCGCGGCCCCAGATCGGCGCCGCGCCTACAGTGCCCAGATCGGCGCCGCGCCTACAGTGGCCGTGTGCCAGAAGTCGATCTCGGATTCCCCCGCACGCACGTGGAGTTCACCAACCCCGCCGACGAGGACGAGGTGTTCCGCTGCGACCTGACCTGGCTCACGTCGCGGTGGACCTGCATCTTCGGGCAGGGCTGCCCCGGGATCTACGACTCCAGCCCCGAAGCGGGCTGCTGCACGCTGGGTGCCCACTTCGCCGACGACGAGGACCACCGACGCGTCGCCGCCGTGGTCGAGCAGCTGACCCCGGCGGACTGGGAGCGCCACGACGACGGCCGGGCGCACGGATGGACCGAGACCGACGACGCGGGTGACCTGAAGACCCGGGCGACCGGCGGTGCCTGCATCTTCCACAACTCGCGCGGCTTCGCCGGTGGGTACGGCTGCGCCCTGCACGGACACGCGCTGCGCACCGGCACCAAACCCCACGCCGCCAAGCCCGACGTGTGCTGGCAGCTGCCGCTGCGCCGGCAGTTCCGCGACGTCGACCGTGGCGACGGCAGCACCTACACCGAGACGGCGATCGGCGAGTACACCCGGGCCGGATGGGGTCCCGGCGGCGCCGACCTGGACTGGTACTGCTCGTCGAACACCGAGGCCCACGTGGGCCTCGAACCGGTGTACGTGGCCAATCGCGACGAGCTGGTCGAGCTGATGGGGCCGGACGCGTACACGCTCCTGGCCGGCCACTGCGAGCAGTTCGAACGCGGCGGACCCCATACCCCCCACCTGGCCGACCCGGCACGCTGACCCCCCGGCGGCGTCCGCGAGACCGGCAGTAACAATGAGACATGCATCTCGATCACATCTCGTTCGCCGCAGGCCCCGGAGGCCTCGCCGCGACGACCGATGAGCTCGGTGCCGCACTGGGCGCGACGTTCCTGGACGGCGGAGTCCACCCGCGCTTCGGCACCCGCAACATGATTCTTCCCCTGGCGAACCGTCAGTACCTCGAAGTCGTGGAGGTCCTGGACCACCCCGCTTCGGACAAGGCCGTGTTCGGCCAGTTCGTGCGCGAGCGCTCCGAGGCCGGTGGCGGGTGGATGGCGTGGTGCGTCGCGGTCGAGGACATGACCGAGGTCGAGCACCGCATCGGCCGGCACGCCGTGCCGGGCAACCGGCGACGTCCCGACGGGTTCAACCTGGAGTGGCGCCAGATCGGCACCAGCACCACCAAGTCCGACCCACAGCTGCCGTACGTGACCTGCTGGGACATCGATCCGTCCGAGCACCCGTCGCAGATGGCGCCGTCCGACCTCACGTTGACCGCTCTGGACATCGCCGGCTCGCCCCAGCGCCTGTCGGACTGGCTCGGCGAGCCCGCGGTCGACGCCCTCGGCGACATCGACGTCAACTGGGACGCTCCCCACGGACAGCCCGGGATCCTCGCAGCCACGTTCGCCACGCCCAGGGGCGACGTACGCCTCTAGCGTCGGGACACGAGTCGTCCTGTCGCCCGCATCGACGTCCCGGCGCTGCTGCCGTCCCTGCTCGACTGAAGGTTCTGTCGGCGCGCTCGCCTAGGCTGAGACCATGGCGCCCACCAAGACCGTGAAGCCGGCCTATGTCTGCGCCGACTGCGGCTGGACCACCCCCAAGTGGGTCGGCCGCTGCGGTGAGTGCCAGGCGTGGGGCACCGTCGACCTGGCCGGATCCTCACGCAGCACCGGACGCACGCAACCGGGTCCGGTCACCGCGGCCGCCCGGCCCATCACCGAGGTGCAGGTCGAGTCGGCCCGCTCCACCGGCTCAGGCATCAGCGAGCTCGACCGCGTGCTCGGCGGCGGGGTCGTTCCCGGCGCCGTGCTGCTGCTCGCCGGCGAGCCCGGGGTCGGCAAGTCCACCCTCCTGCTCGAGGTGGCGGCCCGTTGGGCCCGCTCGGGCCGCCGCACCCT
>JBBSRN010000024.1:0-15575 GCA_038242985.1 Propionibacteriales bacterium
GAACGGCAAGATCGTCGGCGATCTGCACCCGTCGGTCATGGACGTGGCCGGATGGGTCGCGCCCAATCCCGGCGGTGTCGGTCCGATGACCCGTGCGATGTTGCTGGCCAACGTGGTCGACGCGGCTGAACAGGCGTGAGTGGTTCGTGAAGGTGAAGCTGCCACGCAGCCGTGGCTCGCAGCTCTACCTGATGCTGCTGATCGGCGTCGCGATCGGCATGGTGCTGATCGCGATCGATGCCTGGCGCGCCGGCGTGGGTCTGGTGGGCGTCACCTTCGTCGTCGGAGCGATCGCCCGAGCGGTCGTGCCGCCGAACCACATCGGCATGCTGCGGGTCCGCGGCACGACGTTCGACGTGTTCTGGATGACCCTGCTCGGCATCAGCCTCGTCGTCCTCGCCACCGCCATCCCCAACCAACCGGGCTGAGGATCCCGAGATTTGGCGCCTTCTGCACCACCAACACGTCCCACGTGGTGCAGAGGCAGCCAAATCTCGGGGTTAGATTCAGGCTGGGGTTAGATCAGGCCGAGGGCGGTGACGGCTTCGCGCTCCTCGACGAGCTCGGCAGCGGTGGCGTCCATCTTCGCGCGGCTGAAGTCGTCGATCTCGAGGCCCTGGACGATCTCGTAGTCGCCGTTGCTGGTGGTGACGGGGTAGGAGTAGATCAGGCCCTCGGGAATGCCGTAGGAGCCGTCGGAACGAACGGCCATGGAGGCCCAGTCGCCCTCGGGGGTGCCCTGCAGCCAGTCGCGAGCGGCGTCGATCGTGGCGGACGCGGCGGAGGCGGCCGACGAAGCTCCCCGGGCCTCGATGATGGCCGCGCCGCGCTTGGCGACGGTGGGGATGAACTCGCTCTCGATCCACTTCTGGTCGTCGATGACCTCCGCAGCGTTCCGGCCACCGATCTCGGCGTGGAAGATGTCCGGGTACTGGGTGGCGGAGTGGTTGCCCCAGATGGTCATCTTCGTGATGTCCGAGACCGCGACGCCGGCCTTCGCGGCCAGCTGCGACAACGCGCGGTTGTGGTCGAGGCGGGTGAGGGCGCTGAAGCGCTCGGCCGGGATGTCCGGTGCGTTCGTCTGCGCGATCAGTGCGTTGGTGTTGGCGGGGTTGCCGGTGACACCGATGCGGATGTCGGCCGCTGCGTGATCGTTGAGCGCCTTGCCCTGCGCGGTGAAGATCGCGCCGTTGGCCTCCAGCAGATCAGCACGCTCCATGCCCTTGGCGCGCGGGCGCGCGCCGACGAGCAGGGCCAGGTTGGCCCCATCGAAGATGTGGTTGGCGTCGTCGCCGATCTCGACGGAGTCCAGGGTCGAGAACGCGCAGTCGTCCAGCTCCATGACGACCCCTTCGAGCGCCTTCAGCGCCGGGGTGATCTCGAGCAGACGCAGCTGCACGGGGGTGTCGGGGCCCAGCAGGGCTCCGCTGGCGATGCGGAAGAGAAGGCTGTAGCCGATCTGGCCGGCCGCGCCGGTGACGGCGACCTTGACTGGAGTGGTCACGACGATGTGCTCCTAGCTGGTGGGTGAGGCAGTCCCGAGCAGGCTCGGGACTGTCTTCGAAAGTAGCGCAGACCGGCAGCGCGTCACGAACAGGGTCCTCGGTGCTCTTCGTCGACATGAGACGTCTCGTCACGCCCGTGCTCACACCAGTCTTCGTGCTGGTGCTGGGCCTGGTCGCGTTCGCGTTGGTGCCCTCGGCCGCCGCCGGCGAGCAGTTCGGCAACACGTCCTCGCCCACCATCAAGGGCAGCGCCGCCGTCGGCACGACGCTCACGCTCGACCCGGGGCGGTGGACCGGCAGCCCCGACCGCTTCACGGTGCAGTGGTTGCGAGACGGCGAGGACACGATCGTCTCCACATCCCGGAGCTACGTCCCGGTTCGCGGCGACGCCGGTCATTTCATCACCGCGCTCGTGACGGCCGAGCGAACTGGCAAGCGGTCCACGTCCAGTGCCCAGAGCGACCGGGTCCCGGTCAACGTCTTCATCGCCGCGTCGGCGCGCACCCGGCCCACCGTCTCGGGCACGGCGCGGGTCGGCCAGCGACTCACCGCACGAAACGGCGCGTGGGACGGCGCAGGATATCGCTTCGGCTATCGCTGGTTGGCGAACAACCGGGCCATCTCGGGCGCGGTCAAGAGCACCTACACCCTCAAGAAGGCAGACGGCGGCAAGAAGATCTCGGTGCGCGTCACCGCGTCGAAGTCGCGCTTCCCGGCCACCGCCAGCACGAGCACTCCCACCAGGGCGATCGCCAAGAAGTAGGCCGCAGATCCGGCTGAGCCGCAGTGTCCGAGGCGTGGCCTAGGCTGCCCACCGGGACCGCCTAGCCGAAGGGAAGCCGATGGTGTCGCGATCGCACGACGCGCAGGGCGTGCTCAGGCTGCACCGCGCGTCGCGGGCTGACCTGCTGGTCGACGCTCTAGCCGATGTCCTGCGCACCCCGCAGGCCGATCCTTTCGCCCGCGAGCTCGTCATCGTCCCTGCCAAGGGTGTCGAGCGCTGGGTCAGCCAACGGTTGTCGCACGCACTGGGCACCGGCTCCACCGACGATGGTGTGTGCGCGGGTGTCGAGTTCCGGGCGCCGCGGTCGATCGTGGCCGAGATCGTCGGTCCCGAAGCCGACGATCCCTGGTCGCCCGACACAGTGGTCTGGCCGCTGCTCGAAGTTGTCGACGCGAGCCTCGGCCAGCCGTGGTGCCCGGCCCTGACGCGGCACCTCGGCCAGTCCGGGCTGCACGGCGACGACGTGCGGCGCGGTCGTCGGTGGGCGGTCGCCCACCGCCTCGCCCGGCTGTTCGCCAGCTATGCGGCTCAACGACCCAGGATGCTGGCCGACTGGGAAGCGGGGGTCGACACGGACGGAGCAGCGCGCCCGGTCGACCCGGACCTTCGCTGGCAACCCGAGCTCTGGCGGCGGCTCGTGGCTCGCGTGGCCCAGCCGTCCCCAGTCGTGCGGCACGACGTCGCGGTCGAACGCCTCGCCGTCGACCCCGACGCCAGCGATCTGCCGCCTCGCCTCTCGCTGCTCGGCCACACCCGACTCACCGTCACCGAGGTCGACCTGCTGCGGGCGCTGGCCGAGCACCGCCAGGTCGACATCTGGCTGCCACACGCGTCAGACGCGCTGTGGCACGCCCTTCGAGATCCCACCTCGACCGGCCCGGTCCCGCGGGGCGACGACGCCACGCACCTCGCCGCCCTGCACCCGCTGCTAGCCACGCTCGGCCGTGACGTCCGCGAGCTCCAGCGCACCCTCACCCCCATCGCTGCGACGTCGGTGGCCCTGGACGTCCCCTCGCCCCGTCCATCGACGCTGCTCGGACGACTGCAGTCCGACATCGAGGCCAACCGCGCTCCGGCAGCCGATCACGCCGTCGACCCGTCCGACCGCTCGGTGCAGGTGCACGCCTGCCACGGGGCGGCCCGCCAGGTCGAGGTGCTGCGCGAGGTCGTGCTCGGACTGCTCGCCGACGACCCCACGCTGGAACCGCGCGACATCCTGGTCATGTGCCCCGACATCGAGCGCTTTGCCCCGTTGGTCGAGGCGGCGTTCGGGCTCGGCGGAGTCAGCTCGTCGACCGACGGCTGGCACCCCGGCCAGCAGCTCCAGGTCCGCCTGGCCGACCGCTCGCTGGTGCAGACCAATCCACTCCTCGGCGTCATTGGTCGGCTGCTCGACCTGGCCGGGAGCCGCGCACCGGCCACGACGATCCTTGACCTCGCGGGTACCGAGCCGGTGCGGCGCCGATTCGGTTTCACCGACGACGACCTCGACACCATGACTCGGTGGGTCGATGAGACCGGGGTTCGCTGGGCGTTCGACGCCGACCACCGAGCGCCGTACGGGCTCGACGCGTACGTGCAGAACACCTGGCGGTTCGGCCTGGACCGCATGCTCGCGGGGGCCGCGGTCTCCGCCGACGCCCACTGCTACTTCGGCCCCACCCTTCCCTACGACGCCGTCGGTTCCTCGGGCATCGACCTGGTCGGCCGACTCACCGAGATGGTCGAGCGCCTGCGGGTGATCACCGACCGACTCTCAGGCACCGACACGGTCGTGGGCTGGGTCGAGACGCTCCGTACCGCAGTCGCCGCCCTCACGGACGTGGGGTGGGGCGAGGAGTGGCAGGTGCACCAGGCCGAGCGTGAGCTCGCCGCGATCGGGGCCGAGCAGGCCGATGCCGCCATCGAGCTCTCGCTGACGGACATCCGTTCGCTGATGGGCGCCCGCCTCGTCGGCCGGCCCACCCGCGCCAACTTCCGCACCGGATCCCTGACGGTCTGCACCATGGTGCCGATGCGCTCGGTGCCGCACCGCGTCGTGTGCCTGCTGGGCGTCGACGACGGGGTGTTCCCGCGAGCCGGCTCACCCGACGGCGACGACGTGCTGGCGCGTCGTCCGCTCACCGGGGAACGCGATCCGCGCAGCGAGGACCGCCAGCTGCTCCTCGACGCCGTGCTGGCGGCCAGCGAGGCGCTGGTCATCACCTATTCGGGCGCCGACGAGGTCACGGGGCGACCTCGCCCGCCTGCCGTCCCGCTGGGTGAGCTGCTCGACGCCACGAGGCTCACGGTGCGCGGTTCGGCCGATCACGTTCTGGTGCATCATCCGTTGCAGAGGTTCGACGAGCGCAACTTCACGGCGGCACGGCTCGGTCGCGACACACCGTTCTCGTTCGACGTCGCTTCCCGGGCAGCCGCGGTCGCCGGTCGAGGCCCGGCCGCCAGCCCACCCACGCTCGCCGACCTCGTGCTGGCAGACGCTCCGACCCGTGACGTCGACCTCGCGGCTCTGGGAGCGTTCCTGCGCACACCGGCCAAGGACTTCCTCCGTCGCCGGCTGGGCCTCAAGGTGTTCGGCGACGACGATGTCATCGCCGACTCGATGCCGGTGGAGCTCGACGGCCTCCAGCGATGGGCGGTCGGCACCGGCATGCTGGAGGACCGGCAGCGCGGCCTGTCGCCGGCAGAGGCCCTGAACATGGCGTGGCGCCGCGGCGATCTGCCACCGGGCCGACTCGGCTGGGAGGTGGCCCGTGAGATTGCCGACACCGTGACCCCGTTGGCCGACCGGGCCCTGGACGTGATGGGTGGCGTCGAGCGGTCCTCGCTCGACGTCGACGTGGACCTCGGCGACGGCCGGCACCTGCGCGGCACTGTCACAGGCCTGCACGGCGAACGGGTCGTCGTCGTCAGCTACTCGAAGTTCGGCGCCCGTCACTACCTGGACGCCTGGTTGCCGCTGCTCGCGCTGGCCGCAGGCCGACCGGGCACGGCCTGGACTGCCGGTACCGTCGCGCGCACCCGCGGCACACCTCAGCTGGTGGTGTTCTCGCCGATCGACGCCGAGATCGCTCGCCAGCATCTGCGTGATCTCGTGGCGCTGCGCGACCTCGGCATGGCACAGCCGCTGCGGCTTCCGCTCAAGACTGGCTTCGTGCTGGCCAAGACCATCAAGAACCTCCAGCACGCCTCCGCCGTGCAGCAGCAGCTGGCTCACCGCAACGCCGCCGCGGAGTGGAACGACCGGTTCCTCAAGGACGGCCGGCTCATGGAGGGTGAGAACACCAAGGACCACCATCGGCAGGTGTGGGGCGTCGGTGCTCCGTACGACGTGCTGCTGGATGCCGCTCCCGAGCTGACCATCACGGCGCTCGCTGAACGTCTGTGGCGTCCCGTCCTCGATGCGGCGGTTCTCGCATGATCACGACCTTCGATCCGTTGGGCCCACTTCCTGAGGGAATCACCGTGCTGGAGGCCAGCGCGGGCACCGGCAAGACCCACACCGTCGGCGCGCTCGTGGCCCGATTCGTGGCCGAGAACGTCTGCCGGCTCGACAGCATGCTCGTCATCACCTTCGGCCGGGCGGCCAGCCAGGAACTGCGCGAGCGCGTGCGGTCTCAGCTGGTCGAGGTGGCCGATCAGCTTGCGCAACCCACGACCGCTCGGGCAGCAGGCGGCGTCGTGGGCCACCTTGCCGCGGTCGACGACGTCGAGATCGGAGTGCGGCGCCAGCGCGTGCTCGCCGCCCTGGCCTCGTTCGATGCAGCGACGATCGCCACGACCCACCAGTTCTGTGATGTCGTGCTGCGGTCGTTGGGAGTGGCTGGGGACTCCGATCCCGGAGTCACCCTCGTCGAGGATCTGGACGACCTGGTGGTCGAGGTGGTCGATGACCTCTTCCTGGCCCGGTACGGCGCGATGACCAAGCCGCCGATGTCCCGCGAGGACGCCGTGAAGCTGGCCCGCGCGGTCATCCAGGACGACGACCCCACGATCCTCACCCCCACCGATCCCGAGATCGGATCGCCCTCGCAGGAGCGGGTCCGATTCGCCCAAGCGGTGCGTGTCGAGGTCGGGCGGCGCAAGCAGCTGCGCGGTCTGCTGTCCTACGACGACACGTTGGCCCGACTCAACGTCGCCCTCGACGACCCGGCGTCCCCTGCGCGAGGGCGCATGCGGGCACGCTGGTCGGTCGTCCTCGTCGATGAGTTCCAGGACACCAATCCCGTCCAGTGGGAGGTGCTCGAACGCGCGTTCGGCGACGGTGCGGCCACGATGGTGCTGATCGGTGACCCCAAGCAGGCCATCTACGCGTTCCGCGGTGGAGACATCGACAGCTATCTCGCTGCGGTGTCCAGCGCTGGTCAACGGCGCACCCTGGGCACCAACTACCGATCCGACCGCCCGCTGGTGGACGCACTCCAGGTACTCCTCCGCCGCGCGCGTCTGGGTCACGACAGCATCGAGGTCGTTCCGGTCACGGCGTCGCGCGCAGACACCCGGCTGGCTGGCGCTCCGAGCACGCATCCTGTCCGGGTGCGGATCGTCGACCTCGGAGCCGACGAGCAGCCCTCGATCGGCACGGTTCGCGACGTCGTGGCCACCGACCTCGCCAACGAGGTCGCCGGGCTGCTGACTTCAGGCGCCACCTACGACGACGGTGAGGGCACGCGGCCGGTCCACGCCGGTGACGTCGCGATCCTGATGCACTCCCTGCGCCAGTCGGGAGCGATTCGCCGCGCTCTCGCTGACCGCGGCATCCCGTGTGTGGTCGCCGATCGCGACAGCGTGCTGGCCAGCCAGGCCGCCGACGAGTGGGTCACCCTGCTCGAGTCGCTCGAGCGGCCGGCCCCCGAACGGGTCAGATCAGCGGCACTGACCAGCTTCTTCGGCCATACCGCGGCTGAGATCGATGCCGGTGGCGATGCGCTCACCGATGCCCTCGCCGAGCAGATCCGGGATCTTCTCGACGTGTTCAGGCAGCGGGGGGTCGCCGCCGTGCAGGAGGCGACCTTCGGCCGTGGTCTGGCCGCGCGGGTGCTCGCCCGGAGCGGGGGAGCGCGGCTGCTGACCGACCTCGAGCACGTCGGCGAGCTGCTGCACGACGTCGCGCACGGTAGGGGCCTCGGCCTCGGCGCCCTGCTCGTCTGGCTGCGTGACCAGCGACGGTCTGCTGCCGACGACACCGCCCCCGCGGAACGGCAGCGTCGCCTCGACACCGATGCGGCTGCCGTGCAGATCCTCACCATCCACGCCAGCAAGGGTCTGCAGTTCCCGATCGTGCTCCTGCCGCACGCCTTCGACCGCTCCATCCGAGATGCCAGGCGTGAGGCCGCGGTGCGCCATCACGACGCATCCGGCCAACGGATGCTGGAGATCGGACTTCCTCTGGACCCCGCCAATCTGGCCGGCGCCCAACGCGAGGACGCAGCAGAAGAGCTGCGGATGACCTACGTCGCGCTGACCCGTGCACAGTCGCAGGTCGTCCTGTGGTGGGCGCCGACCTACAACTCGGTCAACGGCGGGGTCTCACGCCTGCTGCTTGGCCGGACCCTCGACGAACCGGTCGTGCCCCAGCGGCTCTCCTCGGTGCCGTCCCTGGCCGATGCCCGCGCGCGGTTCGCCGAGTGGGAGCAGGCGGCCGGGCTGGTGGTCGAGGACGCGAGGTCGAGCCACCCCGCCGAGCGACTGGCGCTTGACACCGGGGTCGAGGCCCCAGCGCTGGTCGTTCGTGTTCTCGACCGTCAGATCGACACCCAGTGGAGACGCACCTCGTACACCGGATTGATCAAGGCGGCCGAGGGCGTCGCCCCGGCCCGGGTCACCGAACCCGAGGAGTCCGGGACGGTTGACGAGGACCAGCCGGACGACGACGAGCCGGTAACAGGGCTGCCGGCCCCGACGGACGGTCCGGTGTCGCCCATGACGGATCTGCCGGCCGGTGCGGGATTCGGCTCCCTGATCCATGGGGTGCTCGAGCACGCAGACCCGCAGGCGCCCGACCTCGTGGCAGAGCTCACCACGGTGGTCGCCGATCAGCTTCGCTGGTGGCCCGTCGACGCCACGGTCGAGGACGTGGTGAGCGGACTCCTGCCGGTGCACGACACACCGCTCGGAGCCATTGCCGACGGGGCGACGCTCCGCGACCTGGGACGCGACTCCCGGCTCCGCGAGCTGGACTTCGAGATCCCGCTCGCCGGCGGTGACCGTCCCGGCGCCGGTACGGCCGAGGAGGTCCGGCTCGGTCAGATGGGCGACGTCCTGCGACGACATCTGCCGGCCGACGACCTGTTGTTCGGCTACGCCGACCACCTCGGCGGTCCGCTGGGCGAACAGGCCCTGCGTGGCTACCTCAGCGGGTCGATCGACGTGGTCCTGCGAGTGGGCTCGCCGGCGCCGGGCGCCTCACAGCGGTACGTGGTCGTGGACTACAAGACCAATCGACTGGGAGTGCCAGACCGTCCGCTCACCGCCCTCGACTACACGCCGGCCGCCATGGCCGAGTCGATGACGCACTCCCACTACCCGCTCCAGGCGCTGCTCTACTCGGTGGTCCTGCACCGCTACCTGCGCTGGCGGTTGCCCGACTACGACCCCGAGCGGCACCTCGGCGGCATCGCGTATCTGTACGTGCGAGGCATGTGTGGGCCGTCCACGCCGGTGGTCCAGGGCATGCCCTGCGGGGTGTTCACGTGGCAGCCGCCCGCTGCTGCGATCGTCGAGCTCTCGGATCTGCTGGCCGGCCGCGTCACCCGGGGGACCTCATGATCGAAGATGTGCACGATCGTCGCCTGGCCCAGTCCGCCACGGGGTTGTTGCGTGAGTTCAACCGCGCCGAGCTGCTGACTGCCGCCGACGTCCACGTGGCTACTCGCACCGGCGTGATGGTGGGCGAATCGGACGAACTGGTGCGCCTCGCTGCCGCGCTCGCCGTCCGAGCCGTCCGGCTGGGATCGGTCTGCGTCGACCTGGCGACGGTGTCCGACACGGCGGTCGAGTCTCTCGACGAGCCGGTCGAGCTGCCGTGGCCCGAACCGGATGGCTGGATCGCAGCAGTGGCTGCGAGTGGTCTCGTCGAGCACGAGGTGCTGCGGCTGGAGGGTTCGGTGCTCTACCTCGACCGTTACTGGCGCGAGGAGCGGCAGGTGTGTGCCGATCTGCTGGAGCGGCTGGACTCGCCCCGACAGCTGGTCGACGACAGCTGGCTCGCAGCGGCGCTCGACCGGGTGTTCGCCGGCGATGCAGACTTCACCGAGCAGCGGTTGGCCGTCGACTCTGCTCTGCGAGGGAGCACGACGGTGCTGACCGGTGGCCCGGGCACCGGCAAGACCACGACCATCGCCCGGCTGCTCGCGGTCGTGTCCGAGCAGCACGAGCGGGAGACCGGCCGCCGTCCACGGGTGGCGATGTGTGCACCCACGGCCAAGGCAGCGGCTCGGCTCCAGGAGGCCGTCGCGGAGCAGGCCGTGGACCTCGGGCCCGACGACCGCGAGCGGGTCGGGTCGCTGGAGGCGTCTACGATCCACCGACTGCTCGGGTGGACCCCCAACCCCACCCGGTTTCGGCAGGGTCGCGGCAACCGTCTACCGCACGACGTGGTCGTCGTGGACGAGACCTCGATGGTGTCGCTGACCCAGATGGCTCGGCTGCTCGAAGCGGTGCGGCCCGACGCACGGCTCGTGCTGGTCGGCGACCCCTATCAGCTGGCGTCGATCGAGGCGGGCGCCGTGCTCGCCGACGTCGTCGACGGACTGGCCGATCATCCGGCTCGGCCCGTCGCTCGACTCAGCACGGTGCATCGCTACGGCGGAGCGATCGGACGCCTGGCAGAAGCGCTGCGGCGTGGTGATGTCGACGCGGCCATGGTCGAGATGGAGTCCGATGACCCCGCCGTGCAGCTGATCGACCCTGCCGACGCCACTGCGGTCGATCAGGTCGTCGTCGATGTGGTCGATCGCGCCACGGCGATGTGGCGGGCCGCCGAGGCCGGGGATGCCGAACGCGCCCTTGCTGCGCTCGACGGCCACCGGCTCCTGTGCGCCCACCGTGAGGGACGGTTCGGGGTGCGTGGATGGAATCTGCGGGTGGAGCGCGGTGTCGCGGAATCGACGGGAATCACCCACTACGCCGAGTGGTACTCGGGGCGTCCGATACTCGTGACTGCCAACAATCAGACGCTCGAGGTCTGGAATGGCGATGTCGGCGTCACCATGCGGCGCCCCGACGGACGCCTGGAGGTGGCCCTCGTGGCCGGTGCGGGTCCACGCCGACTGGCCACCACTCGCCTGCCGGACACCGAGACCATGCACGCCACCACAGTCCACAAGGCGCAGGGTTCCCAGGCCGGGGTCGTCACCGTGGTCATGCCGCCGGACGAGTCCGCACTGCTCACCCGCGAGCTGTTCTACACCGCGGTGACGCGGGCGCAGCTGCAGGTGCGCATCATCGGCACCGAGGCGTCGATCCGGGCGGCGGTCGCTCGTCGGGCGGGCCGCGCGTCGGGACTGGCCGAGCGGCTACGGTCGGGAGCCTGACCGCTACGGCGCGAGCTTCTCGGCGAAGAACCCCAGCACGGCGTCGACGCCTTCCTGCTGTCGATGCGTGGTGACGGTGCTGTGCTTCGCGCCGGGGAACTCGACGCGGATGAAGTTCTCGCCCAGCTCGGTGGTCAGGGTCTCGAACCGGGTCCCCGTGGCCTTGTCGCCGGTGTACCGCAGACCGAGCACCTGGCAGCCGCCGGCAGCGCGTTGCTTGACCACGTCGAGATCGGCGGGGGACAGGTTCAGATCGGCGGCGCGCTGCCGGCCGATCGGGAACGGGGCCGATGGCTGGCACAGCACGGGTGCGGCGACGGAGTCGTCCACCATCATCGCCAGGGCGAAGCCGCCGGTGAAGCACATGCCGAGGGCGCCGACCCCGGGGCCGCCGAGCTCGGCGTGCAGGTCACGCGACAGGCTGCGCAGCCACCCGGCCACCGGCGTCGTCTCGCCGGTCGCGAGCTTGGTGAACTCCCGGCTGACGCACACCTGGCGGAAGGCCTTGATCACCGAGGCGGGGCCGAGCCCGGCTTCGGGCGTGCCGAACAGGTGCGGCATCACCACGGTGAAGCCGGCCGCGACGACCTCCTCGCCGAAGCCGATGACGTCGGGCGTCAGGCCGGGGATCTCGTGGATCACGATGACGCCGGGACCCGATCCCTTGCGGTAGGTGGGGTGGGTCGCGCCATCGGCGGTGTGCTCGGACAGGGTCCAGGAGTCCAGGAGTGACATGCCCTGAGTATGTCGGGACCGGGTCAGGCCCGCAGTCTGTTCTCCGAGGGGGTCCACCCGCGGGCACGGGCCTTGAGCCGGACGTCCCCCAGCAGCTCGGACAGGGCGGCGGCCTTCGCCGCCACCTGCTCGGTCGCCTCGCGACCGACGTCGTCGAACACCTCCACCGCGACCTCGCCGTCGTCCCGGTGCGTCCACCCGCCCACGATCTGACCATCGACCCACACCGTCGGCCCGCCGTTGCCGTTGACGTCGAACAGCTCGCCCCGGTGCGACCCGAGCACGAAGTCCCGATGTTTCCAGCCCATCGTGCTGGGATCGAGGGCTGGCAGCAGCGCGACCCACGGATCTGGCGCCGACACCTCGTCGACGTCGTCGGCCAGCACGATCCCAGTTCGGTCCTGCAGCTGGACGTCCACGAGGTCGAGGGCGGCGAGCGCCGCTCTGGTGCGGGTCTTGGTCCAGCCGAACCACCACTGCACGTCGTCCTCGTGAGCTGGTCCGTAGGCGTGCAGCCACCGCCGCGCCAGCTCCGCCGCGGCGACGTCGACTCCAGGGCGCTCGCCAAGATCGCCGCACCACGCCTCAGCGGTGGCCCACCGGAACTGGGTCGAGGTCCAGCCACCCCGCGGTTGCGCGCGCACGATCGCACCTTCGGCAGACAGCAGGGTCAACAGTCGGCTCGCCACGGACATGCCGGCGTCGAGCCGGGTGGCCAGCGACGGGTGCGAGGCCGACAGATCGGCGCTGGAGACACGGGGGTTCTCCTCGAAGAACGCCCGCGCAGCGGATTCGGCCTGCGCGATCCACGGGTCCGGATCGTTCGTCACGGCGGAGTCGAGGAGCATCTTGCCCAGCACTCGGCGCTGTTCTCGCGCCACGACGTCGGACGCGCCAGCCCATGCCGTCGTCACCAGATCGGTGGGAACGGCGAACACGGTGCGGCGCATCGCCAGCACTCGGACGAGGGAGCGCTCTTCGTACAGGGCGCGCTGCACGTCCTCGATGGCAGCGTCGCTGCGCAGCACCGCCGACAGCACCGTCGTGGCCGGGTCAGTGCCGTGCAGGGCGACGACAGCGCGCGCCGCGTCCTCCACCGATGTCACGGGTGTGGCCAGCGCGTGCCGCCTGCCGAGTCTCGCGCGGCGTTCGTCGTCGTCGATGAGTCGCACGTCACCATTGTCGCCCGCGGTGGAATATCGCTCAGTCTGCCGGGTTGATGATGGGGTGGTGACCGACACGATGACGACTGCGCCCGCCCGCGCGGTGCGCCGCACCCACGTGGGTGCGGCGTTGCTGGCGCTCGCGCTCGGCGGATTCGCCATCGGCACCACCGAGTTCATGACGATGGGCCTGCTGGAGGAGATCGCCGCCGGCATCGATCGGTCGAATGCCACCACCGGTCACATCATCTCGGCGTACGCCTTCGGCGTCGTCGTCGGCGCGCCCGTCATCGTGGCACTGGGTGCTCGGCTGCCCAAGCGTGAGCTGGCGATCGGGTTGATCGTCGCCCTCGGCATCGGCAATGCGGTCACCGCCGTCTCCAGCGGTTACACGCCGATGCTCGTGGCCCGCTTCGTGTCCGGTCTGCCGCACGGCGCCTACTTCGGCGTCGCCTCGCTGCTCGCGGCCTCGCTGGTGCGACCGGAGCACAAGGGTCGTGCCGTCGGCTCGGTGATGCTCGGCCTGTCGGTCGCGACGGTCGTCGGCGTCCCGGCCAGCACGCTGCTCGGCCAGACGCTCGGATGGCGCAGCGCCTACTGGGCCGTGCTGGTGATCGCGATCCTCGCCGCCGCGATGATCGCCGTGTTCGTGCCGCACTCGCCAGCGAATCTGGATGCGTCGCTGCGTGGCGAGCTCTCGGCGCTGAAGCGCCCCCCGGTGCTGTTCGCCGTCGCCGCCGGGATGGTCGGGTTCGGCGGTCTGTTCGCGATGTACAGCTACATCGCGCCGATCGTCACCCAGGTCATCGGGTTGGACTCGCGGTGGATCGCGGCGTTCCTGCTGGTGTTCGGCGTGGGCAGCGTGCTCGGCTCGTGGCTGGCCGGGGTGCTGGCCGACTGGAACGCCGAGCTCACGATCCTCATCGGTTTCGCGGCCCTGGCCGTGACGCTGCTGCTGTTCTGGATGTTCGGCCCGTTCGTGGCACCGGCCGCCGTGCTCGTGTTCGCGACCGGCGTGCTCGGCTCGGTGCTGGCGATCAACCTGCAGGTGCGCCTGATGACAGCGGCCGGCGATGCGCAGATGCTGGGTGCCGCGCTGAACCACTCGGCGCTCAATGTCGCCAACGGTCTCGGTGCCGCGCTCGGGTCGGTCGTGATCGCCGCCGGCTTCGGCTACAACGCCGCGAGCATCGTGGGCGCTGGTCTGGCCGTCCTCGGTCTGGTGATCTTCACCGTTGGCCTCGCCGTCCAGCGGCGATCGTCGATCAGCCGCTGATCTCCCGAGCCGCACGCTCGCCCGAGCTGATGGCGCCGTCGATGTAGCCGCACCAGCGCACCGCTGTCTCGCTACCGGCCCAGTGGATCGGTCCGACCGGTTCGCGCAGGGCCGCGCCCACCTGGGTCCATGCGCCGGGCGGCAGGTGCGCTCCGTAGCAGCCTCGGGTCCATTTCTCGGCGGACCAGTCACGTTCGAGGAACGCGACGGGTCGGCGCGCTTCGTCGCCGAAGTAGTGCGCGAGCACCTCGACCACCGCGTGCTGACGTTCTGCCGGTGTGGCGCCACTCATCGCAAGCCCGTCGGCACCTTCGATGAAGGCCACCAGGATGCCCGGCTGATCCGCACCGGGCGGGGTGGCGTCAAAGATGACCTTGACGGGGGCGGTGTCGCCGGCGGCCTCGCCGCGCAGCCCGTCCTCGCGCCAGAAGGGTCGGTCGTAGACCGCGTGGCACTTGATCACCGCGCCATGGGGCATGCGCTGCGTCAGGGAGTCCCGCATGGCCGGCAACGGCGGGTCGTACGCGAGGCGGCCGGCGAGAGTGGGCGGGATCGCGACGATGACATGCTCGGCGCGGTACTGACCCCGGATCGTGGTCACCTGCACGCCGTCCTCTCCGTGCGCGATGGCAGTCACTGGTTCAGCGAGATGCACCCGGTCCCCGAGACGCTCGGCCAGCCGCTCCGCCAGCTGCTGCATGCCGCCGTCGACCCGTGCGTGCTGCGCGCCGCCGTCGGTGCTGATCAGGTGCTCGAAGCTGACGCCGGATCTGCTGTAGAACATCGCGTGGAGCAACGAGACGTTGGCGGCGGTCGTCGCGAACACCGCCTCGCAGGCGATCCGGAAGAAGTCCCGCCCCTTCCGCGTGCGGCAGGCCTTGCGGATCCAGGTCTCGAACGTCTGTCCGTCCCACCTGTCAGCGTGAGGAGTGCGCCACGGCTGCTCGAGGTCGACCCGGCCGGCCAGTCGCTCGAACCGCAGCATGGCCTGACCGACGTCGAGGAGCGTCGCGGGACTCAGCCGCGGGGTGCTGCCGGTGTACCGGGCCTTCTTGCCGCGCAGGCTGACGAGGATCTCTCCGGGACCGCCCTGGTCGATCGTGGTGAGGCCGAACCGTTCGAGCTCGGCGGCGAGGAGTCTCTGGTCCGGGCCGATCCACTGTCCGCCGGAGTCGACGCGCAGATGATCGGTGCCCGGTACGTCCTCGGTCAGTGTGCGCCCGCCGACACGGTCGCGTGCCTCGAGCACGACGACCTCCTGGCCGGCCGCGATGAGGCGGTCCGCCGCGACGAGTCCGGCCACGCCTGCACCGATGACGATGGTGTCGAGGTCCACGCCACGACCCTAGGGGACCCGGGACCCGCATCAGCGCCGGCCAAGCCCGCCGGATGGCGTGCGAGCTGAATCTGCTGCCCCAGGTCCTGGGCGGCACCTCGGTGGTCCTGGACCACGGACGCACCAAACAACTCTTCACGACCGGCCAACGCCGCGCCCTGGAACACCGCGACCGCGGCTGCACCTTCCCCGCTTGCGATCGGGCACCGTCTAAGGAGCCGTCGCAAGAAGGGCATAGCCGC
>JBBSRN010000025.1:0-15219 GCA_038242985.1 Propionibacteriales bacterium
ACGCGTGGCGAGCTGGCGGCCCTTGTCGGACAGCTCCAGGTGGCGATCGCCCTGGACCGTGATGAGTCCGTCGCGCTCCATGCGGGCGACCGTCTGGCTGACCGTCGGACCGCTCTGGTGCAGGCGCTCGGCGATCCGTGCCCGCAAGGGCACGATGCCCTCCTCCTCCAGCTCGAACACCGTGCGGAGGTACATCTCGGTGGTGTCGATCAGGTCGCTCACGCCACCCATTAAACAGCAGGCGGCTGGCCGTGGCCGGGGGGTCGTCGCCGACCTGCACAATGGCGCACATGACGACCTCCGTGATGTGGTTCCGCAACGATCTGCGACTGGCCGATCATCCTGCTCTGCGGGCGGCCATCGACGCAGCGGACCACGTCGTGCCGCTGGTGGTGCTGGACGACCACTTCTGGGGCCCGGGTGCGAGCGTCCGCCAGAGCTACCTCGTGCAGCTCCTGCGGGAGTTCTCCGATCGCATCGGCGGGTTGCACGTGGTCCACGGCGCTCCTGTGGAGGAGGTGCTGCGCGTCGCCCGGTCGGTCGATGCCGGCACCGTGCACGTCACGGCCGACTTCACGCCGTACGGAGCCCAGCGCGACGACGACGTGGAGCAGTCGCTGGCCGAGCACGACATCTCCCTCGTGCGAACGGGCTCGGCCTACGCCGTGTCGCCCGGTCTCGTCACCAAGGGCGACGGCACGGCGTACCGCGTGTTCACCCCGTTCTTCCGGGCCTGGGCCGATCACGGGTGGCGCGACCCGGCGCCGGCGGCCCGCGACGTCTCGTGGATCCGCCCCGACGGCCGCACCCATCGCATCCCGGACGCGACCGTCCCGGACGGTGTCACGCTGCCGGAGATCGGCGAGGCCGCTGCCCGCAAGCGTTGGCGGGCCTTCCTCGACGCCGACGTCGCCGACTACGCCGACACGCGCGACCTGCCCGGCGCCGACCGCACGTCGCGCATGTCGGTGCACCTGAAGTGGGGCACCATCCACCCCCGCACGATGCTCGCCGACCTGGCAGAGCACCGCGACGCCGCCAACGCGGACGGGGTGGACGCGTACGCCCGGGAGCTGGCCTTCCGGGAGTTCTACGCCGACGTGCTGCACCAGCGTCCGGACTCCGCGTTCGGCTACTACGACCGCACCTACGAGCAGATGCAGTACGACTCGCCGGGTGCGGACCTCGACGCGTGGAAGCAGGGCCGGACCGGCATCCCGATCGTCGACGCCGGCATGCGCCAGCTGCTCGCGGAAGGGTGGATGCACAACCGGGTACGCATGATCGTGGCGAGCTTCCTGGTCAAGGACCTGCACCTGGAGTGGCAGCACGGGGCCGAGCACTTCCTCGACCGGCTGGTCGACGCCGACCTCGCGTCGAACCAGCACGGCTGGCAGTGGACCGCCGGCTGCGGCACCGACGCATCGCCGTACTTCCGGGTCTTCAACCCGATGACGCAGGGCAAGAAGTTCGACGCCGACGGCACCTACGTGCGGCGCTGGGTGCCCGAGCTGCGCGACGTCCCGGACCGGCAGGTGCACACGCCGTGGGAGCTGCCCGACCCGCCGGCGGACTACCCCGCGCCGATCGTCGATCACGCGGAGGAGCGTGCCGAGTCGTTGCGTCGCTACCAGGCCCTCAAGCGCTGACCACACCCCGGTAGCGTGCTGAGCATGGTCACGATCGAGGCACGTTTCAATGGTCCGGCCCATTCGGGCAACGGCGGCTACGCCTGCGGGCTGATCGCCGGGCAGCTGCCCCAGCACGGCCCGATCACGTCCACGCTGCGTCAACCGCCGCCCCTGGACGTCGCCCTGAGCTGGGAGTCCGACGACGATCCCGACCAGCCCGGCGTCGCCCACGCGGTCCGGCTGCTGACCGCCGGCGGCGCCCTGATCGGAGAGGCGGCCCCGGGCGCCTTCACGCTCGATCCACCGCAGGCACCCACACCCGAGCAGGCAGCCGCCGGCGAGAAGGCCTACCCCGGTCACGAGGGACACCCCTTCAGCACCTGCTTCACCTGCGGACCCGACCGCGCCGAGGGCGACGGCCTGCGGGTGTTCACCGGGCCGATCGAACCGGGCAGCAGCACCGTCGCCGCCACGTGGTCGCCGCACGCGGGGCTGCTGGATGCGGACGGCGAGCTCGCCACCGCGATCGTGTGGGCGGCCATCGACTGCGCCGGGGGGTGGACCGCGGACTTCACGGTGCACCCCACCGTGCTGGGCCGGATGACCGGACAGATCAACCGGCTGCCGGTGGTGGGCGAACCGTGCACCGTCACCGGCCGGCTCGACGAGCAGTCCGGTCGCAAGTTCATCACCAGCACCGCCCTGCACGCCGGCTCCGAGCTGCTCGCGCGTTCCGAACAGATCTGGATCGAGATCGACCCCAGCCAGTTCTGACCGTGCCACGACGCGTCGACCTCTCCCGGTTCCTCGCCGACACGCGCCCGCTGCAGAATCCGGACTTCCGGCGGCTGTGGACCGCGAACATCATCACGGTCATCGGCGCGCAGCTGACCGTCGTCGCGGTGCCGGCGCAGATCTATGCCGACACCGGATCATCGGCGTACGTGGGGCTCACCGGCGTGTTCGGCCTGGTCCCGCTGGTGGTGTTCGGCCTGTACGGCGGAGCCCTCGCGGACGTGTTCGATCGCCGCACCCTGCTGCTCATCACGACGGTGGGCCTGATCGTCACCAGCGCCCTGTTCTGGGCCCAGGCCGCCGCCGGCAGCACCAACGTGTGGCTGCTGCTGTGCCTGTTCGCGGTGCAGCAGGCGTTCTTCGGCGTGAACCAACCCACCAGGTCGGCCATCATCCCCAAGCTGGTCGAGCCCGAGCTGCTCCCAGCGGCCAACTCCCTGGCCATGACGGTCTCCATGGCCGGCGCCATCGTCGGTCCCTTGCTCGCGGGCGTGCTCATCCCGTTCATCGGCTACTCGTGGCTGTACCTGATCGACACGCTGACCCTGTTCGCCACCCTCGGGGCGGTGCTGCGGCTGCCCCGACTGCCGGTGCTCGACGCGGTCACGGCAGTTCCCGGCGTCGGTGCGGTCGTCGACGGACTCCGGTACCTGCGTCACCATCCGGTCCTGATGATGTCCTTCGTCGTCGACCTGATCGCGATGGTCTTCGGCATGCCACGGGCGCTGTTCCCGGAGATGGCCAACGTCAACTTCGGCGGACCGGCGGAGGGCGGACTCATCTTCGCGCTGCTGTTCGCCGCCATACCGGTCGGTGCCGTGCTCGGCGGGGTGTTCAGTGGCTGGGTCTCGCGGGTCGAGCGGCACGGCCTGGCGGTCATGGTCTCGATCACCGTGTGGGGCGTGGCGATGGCCGGCTTCGGCGTCGCGGTGGGCCTCGCCGACCGCTGGGCCACGCCGATGCTGATCGTCGCCCTGCTGCTGCTGGCCGTCGGTGGCGCGGCCGACATCGCCTCGGCCGCCTTCCGCACGAGCATGCTCCAGGCCGCCGCCGACGACGCGATGCGCGGGCGACTGCAGGGCGTGTTCCTGGTCGTGGTCGCCGGCGGCCCGCGGGGCGCCGACACGGCGCACGGCGCCGCCGCCGTGGGGGTGGGAGCAGCCACCGCGGCCGCCGGCGGTGGTGTGCTCGTGGTCATCGGCGTGGTCGCGGCAGCGGTCCTCGTGCCGTCCTTCGTGCGCTATCGCGTGACGCGGATCGACTGATCGCCATGCTGGTCCGATGCGCACGGTGGCGATCTGCGAAGATCGCCACCGAACAGATCCACGCCAGACAGGAATCATGACACCCAGACCCCCCGGCACCGTGCTCACGTACGGCACGTTCGACCTGTTCCACATCGGACACCTCAACTTGATCAATCGGCTCACCGCTCTCGGCGACCGGCTGGTCATCGCGGTCTCGACCGATGAGTTCAACACCAGCAAGGGCAAGACGTCGGTCGTCCCGTACGAGGACCGGGCCCGGATCGTGCAGAGCATCAAGGGGGTCGACCTCGTCATCCCCGAGACGTCGTGGGAGCAGAAGTCCACCGACATCGTCGAGCACGGCGTCGACGTCTTCGCGATGGGCGATGACTGGCGCGGCACGTTCGACGAGCTCGCGCAGCTGTGTCGCGTCGAGTACCTGCCGCGCACCGATGGCATCTCCAGCACCGAGATCACGCAGGTGCTGCGCGTGCTCGACCCCGGGCACCTGTCCGAGCTGCAGCATGCGCTCTCGACGATGAGCCGGCTGCTCGAGCACTATCGCGACCTGACCTGATCGTGGTCAGGGGGCCAGGCGGTCCCTGGTCCAGGCGTCGCCGTTTCGCACGTACTGCAGCCGATCGTGGAACCTGCCGCTGCGGCCCTGCCAGAACTCGACGACCTCCAGTGCGATGCGGTAGCCGCCCCACCCCTCCGGTCGCACCACGTCCTGGTCCTCGAACTGGCTCTCCACCTGCGCGCGGAGATCGGCCAGGACCGATCGATCGCCGATCGGTTGGCTCTGCGGCGAGGCCGCGGCGCTGATCTGCGAGCCCCGCGGACGGGATGCGAAGTAGGCGTCGGACTCCACGGCCTCGATCCGGGTGACCGTTCCCTCGACACGGACCTGACGCTGCAACGGGTGCCACAACATGATGGCCGCGGCGTGCGGGTTCGCGCTCAGCTCTCGTCCCTTGCGGGACTCGTAACCGGTGAAGAACACGAGCCCCGCCGCGTCGAATCCCTTCAGCAGGACGATGCGCGAGGACGGGCGGCCGTCCGGTGTCGCCGTCGCGAGAGCCATCGCGTTCGGTTCGTGCAGGCCCGCCTCGACGGCCTCGGCCAGCCAGCGGTCGAACAGGGCGACCGGGTCGTCGCCGGCGGCCGCCTCGTCCAGGCCGGTCTCGGCATAGTCCCGGCGCATCGCGGACAGGTCGGGCACGTGCGGTATGTCGCGGTTCATCGTGATCCATGATCCCTCACCCGTCAAGATGAGGGTCCTCGAGCACCGTCGAGCTGCGCAGGGCAGAATGCAGCACATGACTGAAGGCGTAGAGGTTCACCACGGGCTCGAGGGCGTTGTTGCGTTCGAGAGCGAGATCGCTGAGCCCGACAAGGAGGGATCGGCACTGCGCTATCGCGGTGTCGACATCGACGACCTGGTCGGCCGCGTGCCGTTCGAGAAGATCTGGGGCCTGCTGGTCGACGGAGCCTACGAGCCGGGCCTGCCTCCTGCCGAGCCGTTCCCCATCCCGGTCCACTCCGGCGACATCCGCGCCGACGTGCAGAGCGCGATCGCCCAGATGGCCCCCATCTGGGGCATGCGCCAGCTGTACGACATCGACAGCGCCGAGGAGGTCCGCGACGATCTCGCCCGCTCCGCGGTCATGATTCTCAGCTCCGTCGCCCAGGCCGCCCGCGGCCTGGGTCGGCCGATGGTGCCGCAGGCCGAGATCGATGAGTGCGACACGATCGTCGAGCGCATGCTGACCCGCTGGCGCGGAGAGGTCAACCCCGACCACGCCCGGGCCATCGACGCCTACCTGGTCTCGGCCGCCGAGCACGGCATGAACGCCTCGACGTTCACCGCCCGGGTGATCGCCTCGACCGGGGCCGATGTCACCGCGGCGCTGTCCGGGGCGGTCGGCGCCATGTCGGGTCCGCTGCACGGCGGCGCCCCCGCGCGGGTGCTCACCATGATCGAGGCGGTGGAGAAGTCCGGCGATGCCGAGGCGTACGTCAAGAAGCTGTTGGACTCCGGTGAGCGCCTGATGGGCTTCGGCCACCGCGTCTACCGCGCGCAGGATCCCCGCGCCCGGACGTTGCGTCGCACCGCCCAGGAGCTCAACGCCCCTCGCGCCGAGGTCGCCGTGGCCCTGGAGCAGGCCGCGCTGAAGGAGCTCAAGGAGCGGCGTCCCGACCGCGTGCTCGAGACGAACGTGGAGTTCTGGGCCGCCATCGTGCTCGACTTCGCCGAGATCCCGTCCAACATGTTCACCGCGATGTTCACCTCGGCACGAACGGCTGGCTGGAGCGCCCACATCCTCGAGCAGTACAAGACCGGACGCCTGATCCGCCCGTCCTCGATCTACACCGGTCCGGCCTCACGGCAGGCCGACGACGTCGAGGGCTGGAACGCCGAGTGGGCGACCAGCTGAACAGCCCCGGACGTCTGATGGCTGGCCTCCGTGCTCCTGAAGGATCTCCCCCGCTGCTGTCGGTGATCGTGCCGGCCCACGACGTCGAGGCGTACATCGACGCGACCCTCTCCAGCATCGTGCACCAGACCTACGCCCACCTCGAGGTCATCGTCGTCGACGACGGGTCCACCGACGGAACCGCTCTGATCTGCGACCGTCACGCCACGGCGGACCACCGCGTTCGGGTGATCCACCAGGCCAATGGTGGGCTGTCTCGCGCACGCAACGTCGGGATGGCGGAGGCGACCGGCGAGTACATCGCCTTCGCTGACTCAGACGACGTCGTCCCGATCACCGCCTACGAGCACCTGGTGTCGACGTTGATGCGCTCCGGCTCAGATTTCGCGTCCGGCAACGTCAGACGCTTCGATGAGTCCCATTCGTGGAACGCATGGAACCAAAGCCACTCCCACGTGCATGCCGCCGTGGGTACGACGTTGTCACAGCGCCCAGAGCTGATCTTCGACCTCGTCTGCTGGAACAAGGTCTTCCGTCGGTCGTTCATCGATCGCATCGATCTCAGCTTTCCGGTGGACCGGCTCTACGAGGACATGGAACCGATGGCGCAGGCCTATACCCGGGCCGCGTCGGTCGACGTGCTCACGCAGACGGTGTATCACTACCGCCGACGCGACACCGGCAACTCGATCGCTCAGCAACGCCACGAGCTGGACAACCTGCGACAGAAGATCGCGCAGATGGACCGGGTGTTCACCATCGTGGCGGGCGGTGAGAGCACCGAGACGCTCGATCATCTGCACGTCAAGGCGCTGAGCGGCGATCTGTTTGCCTACGCAGACGAGCTGGGAGAGGCCAGCCCGGTCTTCCGTCAGACGTTCAGCGCCGCTGCGCTGCGCTACTGGGGCACCACGTCGCCGGCAGCCCGCCTGCGACTGCCGGACCTGCATCGCGTGTTCTACGCAGTTCTGGACAGGTACGGCATCGATGCTGCGGTGTCGACCAACGAACACCTCGAGCAGCAGCTTCACGACCTGCCCACCCGGGTGCGGCGTCACGGTGTCCAGATCGACGCGCGACGGGCCAAGCTGCCGATCCCTGCACTGCCTCGTGTCGCGCGGACCCTGCTGAGCGAGACCCAGGTCGTCAGCCACGTCGAGGGCATGTGGTGGCAAGGGCCACGTCTCGTCCTCCGGGGGTGGGCCTACCTCCCGCACGTCGACGACGCCACCGAGCAGACGGTGACGCTCCAGGCTCGGCATCAGGTCACGGGCAGGACCATCGATCTCCGCGTGCGGGCCACCACGTCACGCGGGGCGGCCCGTCACGCACGGAGCACGCGTCGCGACCACTCCGGCAGCGGGTTCACCGCCGAGCTGGACACCGAGGAGATGCAGTCCGGCGAGAGCTCGGACATCGGTCGATGGGAGCTGCAGGTCACCGTGAGCGTCGGCCGGTTCTCCCGCTCCGGAGCGATGACCTCGTTCGACCGGACCGGTTCCCTTCGCGCCATCGGCCCGCGCGCCCATGGGGTCGGCACCGAGATCGTCGCGCGAGTCGCCGCCCGACAACCGCTCGGCCTCGACGTCCGCCGGCCGGAGGTCATGGCCCGTTCGGTGCAGGTGTCCGAGCGTCAGGTCAGGGTCCTGGTCACGCACCCTCCGCACGTCACCATCGCCGCCACGTCGCTGGACCACGCGCACCCGTTGGAGTCCATCGCCGGCTCCGTGCAGCAGCACGACACGAGCACCTCCCTGCAGTTCGAGGTCCCCGCCGCCCGCTCTCGACCCAACATCACTCGGCGGATCAAGATCGTCCTGGCGGACGGCCGGATCCGCAACGTCTCGCCGCACGAGGTCACCACCACCCCGATCGCCGGATCGAGCCTGAGCGTGGGGATCTCGCGCACGGGATGGCTCGACATCAACGACTTCGCCAAGACCGCGCTCGTCGAGGACGTCGAGCCACTCGATGACTTCCGATTCCGCCTGTCCGGTCAGGTGCCGGCCGACGTGGCGCTGGAAGTGTCCGTGCACCGCACCCATGCCGAGCCCGGCAGCTGGCAACCCGCTCGAGTGGCGGACGGGCGCTTCCTCGTCGACGTCGATCTGGGACATCGCGACTGGTACGGCACCCGACGTCCTCGATCTCCCGGCACCTATGCGATCAGTGTGCGCACCACGATCGGCGACTTCTCCGACCACTCCTGGCAGGCTCGATGCGCGGTCTCGCTGCTGACCACGATCCCCCGCGACATCGATGGACCGATGGCATGCGTGAGCATCAGGGCCGACGTCGATGGCATGCTGCAGCTCCAGGTGTCCCTGCCCCACGAGCAGGCCGAGCCGGGGGCATTCGCCCTTCGTGAACGTCGCGAGCAGTTCGGCCCCGACGCCGATATTTCGCCGGAGCGCGCCGTCTTCTTCGCCTGCGACATCGGTTCCAGTGCGCACGGGCATCCCTTGGCCATCTTCGAGGAGCTCTCCGGCCGCGACGCCGGTTTCGGCTTCTACTGGGGCGTGTCGGACTTCTCCGTGCCCATTCCGCCGGGGGCAACGGCTGTGGTCCGGTACAGCAGCGCGTGGTTCATGGCCCTGGCCAGCTGCACGCACGTGGTGATCGACTACGGCGGACTCGACGGCCTGGTTCGCCGCCCGCACCAGAAGGTCCTGCAGACCTGGCACGGCACCCCGTACAAGTTCATCGGGCGCTCCCAGATCACGCAGCAGCGCATGGTCGCCGACGAGGCGAGACGCCAGCACGCAGAGGGAGCAGGTTGGGATCTCATGATCTCGACCAGTCCCTACTACTCCGAGCGGGTTCCCCATGACCTGGACTATCAGGGCCCTCTCGCGGAAGTGGGCAGCCCGCGCAACGACGCCCTGGTGAACGCCACCGTCGATCGCCGTGTCGAGCTCCGCACCGCGCTGGGGATCCCCCTCGGCCGCAAGGTGCTGCTCTACACGCCGACCTTCCGCGACCAGCTCCGATCGTCCTGGGTCGCCGCCCCGTTTCGTGGCCTCAACCTGGAGCGACTCGCCCAGGTGCTGGGCACCGAATGGGTCGTGGTGGCCAGGGGCCACAGCTTCAACGCGCGGCACGGCGGGCGGTACACGTCAAGCAGCGCCCAGGTGATCGATGCCACCGATCACCCCGACATCAATCACCTGTACCTGATCTCGGACGCCCTGCTGACCGACTACTCCTCGACCATGTTCGACTACTGCGTGACCGGGCGACCCATCGTGTTCTTCGTCCCCGATCACGAGTCGTACCTGGTCCATCGCGGCGCCTACTTCGACCTGGCCGCGATCGCGCCCGGACCCCTGTGCACGTCCGAGGAGGATCTGTTCATCGAGCTCGGGCGCCTGGACACCTACGCCGAGACGTTCGGTGAACGATACGACCGGTTCCGCGAGCGCTTCGTCCCGTGGGATGACGGACGAGCCAGCGAACGCGTCGTCGATCAGTTCTTCGACCTCCGAAAGGTCCACGGGCCGGCTGCCTCCCCCTGAGGCGGCCGACCCGTGGATCGAACGGGCTGCGAACGAACCAAGCCACCCCCCGATGGGCTCGGACCGGTCATCAGTGCACCGTGGACGACACTATAACCACGACTAGTCCTTTATGACTAGTACCTGATAGTTCCTTGCGCAGCGCTGCGATCAGCGCAGCATGGCCAGACCGGTGTGGTCATCCATCGGCAGCTCGTCGACGACCGCGACCACCTGCATCCATCGCAGGTCGACCGCGGCGCCGTGCTGGGACAAGAAGGCGGTCTCGGAGGCATCCTGGCCCGTCGCGATCCGCAGCAGCGACTGACGCGGCGCGAGCCCGGTCGCGTCGACCACGTGCCAGCCACCGTCGACGTAGGCCTCGGCCACGGCATGGAAGTCCATCGGCGACAGGCCCGGCGCGTACACCGACGCCAACCGCGCCGGGGTGTCGAGCGAGCGCAGCAGGGCCACCACGAGGTGGGCGTAGTCGCGGCAGATGCCGCGGCGCGCCAGGAACGCCTTGACGGCGCCATCGGTGTGCTGGCTGACGCCCGGCACGTACGTGAGCCGCTCGTGCACCCACGTGCCGATCGCGTCCAGCAGCGGCACGCCGGACAGTCCCGCGAACTCGGACTGGGCCGTGGCGAAGAGGGTGTCGGACTCGCAATACCGCGACGGCCGGCGGTACTCGATGATGTCCAGCTCCTCGACCGGCGGCTCTGCCGCCTGGCCCGAGCAGGTCGCTCGATAGTCGATCCGGATCGGTCCGGCCGATGCAGAGAACCGGTGCAGCCGGGTGCCGTGCCGGCCCATGACCACGTGCGCGTCCAGCGGTGCACCATCGGACTCGATGATCAGCTCCTCGTCGGTGGCCAGTCCGTCGGCCACTGCGAGCGACAGGACCATGTCCACGTCACCGAACGCGTACAGCTGCAGATGGGCTGAGACGGAGCGCTCCATCGGGTGATCGTGTCACGAAACAACTGAGGTGGGGAACAGCGGGTCAGGCGTCGTACGCGGCGAGGATCTGGTCGGCGGCCGTCGCGGCCGGCATCTCCCCGGACAGGACCGCTTCGCGGATCTGCGTGCGCATGGCCGCGACGCCGGCGTCGGTGCGCAACCGCTGGTCCAGCTCGTCGCGGACCAGCGCCCACGTGAAGTCCAGCTGCTGCTGGGCCCGCTTGGTGCGCAGGCCCTTGACGCCCATGAACTCGCGGTGCCGGATGATCCGGCTCCACACCGTGTCGATGCCGGTGCCCTCGATGGCCGAGCAGGTCAGGACCGGTGGCACCCAGTTCTGGGTGCCTGCATAGACGAGTCGCAGTGCGCCGGCCAGGTCCCTGGCCGTGACCTCGGCCTCCCGGACCCGCTCGCCGTCCGCCTTGTTGACACAGATGACGTCGGCGATCTCCAGGATGCCCTTCTTGATGCCCTGCAGCTGGTCGCCGGTGCGGGCGATGGTCAGGAACAAGAAGGTGTCGACCATGCCGGCCACGGTGATCTCGGACTGACCGACACCGACCGTCTCGACCAGCACCACGTCGAATCCGGCTGCCTCCAGCACCGTCATGGCCTGGCTGGTGGCGCGGGCCACGCCGCCGAGCGTGCCGGCGCTGGGCGAGGCCCTGATGTAGGCGTCCGGGCTGACGGCTAGCCGGGGCATCCGCGTCTTGTCGCCGAGCACGGACCCGCCCGTGCGCACGCTGGACGGATCGACCGCCAACACCCCCACGCGATGCCCTTCGTCGATCAGGTGCGCACCGAGCGCCTCGATGAACGTGGACTTGCCGACGCCGGGCACGCCGGAGATGCCCACCCGGATCGCGCCACCGGCCTCGGGAGCGAGGGTGCCCAGCAGCTCGCGAGCCTCCGCGCGGTGGTCGGCGCGACTGGACTCCACCAGCGTGATGGCTCGCGAGATGGCGGCGCGCTGGCCGATCCTCAGGTCGTCTGCAAGATCAGTGAGATTGACCATGCAGCTTGTCCAGCAGGTCCAGGGCCGAGTCGGCGATGACGGTGCCGGGCAGGAACACCGCGGCGGCGCCCATCTCGGCCAGCGTGGGCACGTCGTCGGGCGGGATGACTCCGCCGATGACGACCATGATGTCCGGTCGGCCCATCTCGGCCAGCGACTCCTTGAGCGCCGGCAGCAGGGTCAGGTGGCCGGCCGCGAGCGAGGACACGCCGACGATGTGCACATCGGCGTCGACCGCCTGCTGGGCGACTTCCTGCGGCGTGGAGAACAACGGTCCGACGTCGACGTCGAAGCCCATGTCGGCGAAGGCCGTGACGATGACCTTCTGGCCACGGTCGTGCCCGTCCTGGCCCATCTTGGCGACCAGGATGCGGGGCCTGCGTCCCTCGGCCTTCTCGAACTCCTCGGTGGCCTCCAGGACCTTGGCGACGTTGCCCGCCTGGCCGGCTTCGGTGCGGTACACACCTGAGATGGTACGGATCACCGCTTGGTGGCGTCCGTAGACCTTCTCCAGCGCGTCGGAGATCTCACCGACGGTGGCCTTCGCGCGAGCAGCGTCGACGGCCAGCGCGAGCAGGTTGCCGTCCAGCGATCCGTCGTTCCCCTCCGACACGCGCTGTGCGCCGCGCTCGGCGCTGGTGGTCAGGGCCGCGAGGGTCTGCTGGACCTCCTCGTCGTCGCGCTCCTCGCGCAGTCGCTCGAGCTTGGCGATCTGCGAGGCGTGGACGGCCACGTTGTCGACCTTCAGCACGTCGAGCGGATCCTCATCGGCCAGGCGATAGGTGTTGATGCCGATGACCGCCTGCTTTCCGGAGTCGATGCGCGCCTGGGTGCGTGCCGCCGCCTCCTCGATGCGCATCTTCGGGATGCCCTCGGTGATGGCCTTCGACATCCCACCGGCCTCCTCGACCTCCTGGATGTGGGCCCAGGCCCGGTTGGCGAGATCGTGGGTGAGCTTCTCCACGTAGTACGAGCCGCCCCACGGGTCGATGATGTCGGTCGTGCCGGTCTCCTGCTGCAGCAGCAGCTGGGTGTTGCGCGCGATGCGGGCGCTGAAGTCCGTCGGCAGCGCGATCGCCTCGTCCAGAGCATTGGTGTGCAGGCTCTGGGTGTGGCCCTGTGTGGAGGCCATCGCCTCGATGGCGGTGCGCTGCACGTTGTTGTACACGTCCTGCGCCGTCAGCGACCAGCCCGAGGTCTGGCTGTGGGTGCGCAGGCTGAGCGACTTGGGGTTCTTCGGGTCGAAGTCCTTGACCAGCCGCGCCCACAGCGCCCGGGCCGCGCGCATCTTGGCGATCTCCATGTAGAAGTTCATGCCCGTGGCCCAGAAGAAGCTGAGCCGCGGCGCGAACGCGTCGATGTCCAGGCCCACGTCGAGCCCGGCGCGGATGTACTCCACGCCGTCGGCCAGCGTGTACGCCAGCTCGAGGTCGTTCGTCGCTCCCGCCTCCTGGATGTGGTACCCGGAGATCGAGATGGAGTTGAAGCGCGGCATCTTCGCGGCGGTGTAGGCGAAGATGTCCGAGATGATCCGCATCGACGGCGCCGGCGGGTAGATGTAGGTGTTGCGGACCATGAACTCCTTGAGGATGTCGTTCTGGATGGTCCCGGAGAGCTGGTCCGGCGCCACCCCCTGCTCCTCCGCAGCCACGATGTACAGCGCCAGCACCGGGAGCACGGCACCGTTCATGGTCATCGACACGCTCATCTCGTCGAGCGGGATGCCCTCGAAGAGCTTGCGGGTGTCATAGATGGAGTCGATCGCCACGCCGGCCATGCCGACGTCACCGACCACCCGCGGGTTGTCCGAGTCGTAGCCGCGGTGGGTCGCCAGGTCGAACGCGACCGACAGCCCCTTCTGCCCGGCCGCGAGGTTGCGGCGGTAGAACGCGTTGGACTCCTCGGCCGTCGAGAAGCCGGCGTACTGCCGGATCGTCCACGGCTGGGTCGTGTACATGGCCGGGTACGGGCCGCGCAGGAACGGCGCCTGCCCGGGATAGGTGTCCAGGGCGTCGAGGCCGTCCAGATCGGCGGCGGTGTACAGGTCCTTGACGTCGATGCCCTCCGGCGAGGCCCACGGTTCACCGCCCTCGTAGGCGGCCGCGTCGGCTGTGGCCGGCTGCTCGGGATCCAGTGGAAGTCCCGCGAAGCTGTCGGGAATGCTCATGCGCCCAGCTCCTGTCTGATGGAACGGAGGAAGGCCAGGGCATCGAGCCCCGCTGCCGCCGTCGCGTCGGCCCCGACGTCAGTCTTGCCTGCCAGCACGACGTGCGTGGCGCCGGCCTCGCGCAGCGCCGTCACCAGATCGGTGCCCCACGCCTCGTAGGTGGCGTCGTTGCCGGCCAGGCAGACCACCGGCGGGGAGTCCGCGTCGCGGTGGGCCGACACGACGGCGTCGATGTCGTCGGTGGCTCCTGCGACGACGGTGTCGACGCCGCCGGCCGCCAACAGGTTCGCCATGAAGGTGGCTCGAGCCGTGTGCTGCGCGACCGTTCCCATGGTGGCGATGAACACCGGCGTGCCGGCGCGGTCGTCACGCATGGCCTCGAACTCGTGGCCGTAGCGGAAGACCGCCGGCCGACCGTCGGCGTACGGACGGCGTTCGGGCATCTTCTCCTGCAGGTTCGGGAACTCCGAGACCCCGGTCAGCGGCATCTCCCGTGTCGCGATCAACAGGCCACGGGCCGACACCGACTCCGCGATCCCGGCGCGCACGACCTCCAGCGCCGCCTCGAGACCATCGCTGCCGTCGAGCTGGCCGAACAGGTCCCACGCGGTGCGGGCGAGGTCGTCGGTGAGCTTCTCGACGGCGTACGCACCGCCGGCCGCATCGGTGACCGTGCCGACGTGAGCCTCGCTGATCAGCAGGCTGGAGGTGTTGCGTGCGATGCGGCGGCTGAACGGCTCGGGCAGCCCGATCGGTTCGTCGAAGGGCAGCACCGTCACTGCCGCGGCACCGCCGACGCCGGCCGCGAACGCCGCGACGGTGGTGCGCAGCATGTTCACGTACGGGTCGTAGCGCGACATCATCGGACGCGAGGTGACCGCGTGCTGCAGCTGTCCGGTCGCCGAATTGACCTCGCTGAGCTCGAGCACCCGGTTCCACAGGCGCCGCGCGGCCCGCAGCTTGGCGATGGTCGGGAACTGCTGATCGGTGGCGGCGTACCGGAAGTCGATCAGCTCGGCGGCGGCGTCCGCCGCGATGCCGGCGTCCGCGAGCAGCCGCAGGTAGGCCACGCCCGCAGCCAGGGAGTACGCCAGCTCCTGGGCGTCGGAGGCGCCCGCGTCGTGCGCCGCGGTGGCGTCGACGGTCACGGCGCGCGCTCCGGCCTTCCCGTCGTTCATGTCCTGCGCGATGATCGCGGCCTGCGCGACGACGTCGAGGTCGGTGACGCCGGTGCCGCGCAGCATGGCCCCGATGGGGTCGACGCCGAGACTGGTTCCCGGTGCTGGGGCGACGTCCTTGTCGGCGACGACGACGGCGAAGGCCTGGGCGGCCTCGAGGGGTTGGTGCGGTGCGTCGAGCACCACTGCGGCGAGATCGACGAGCACCGGCTCGAGGATCGCGGCGAGGGCGTCGATGGGCGTGCCGCCGGTGCCGAGGGACAGCCACAACGAGTTGACACCGTTGTCGAG
>JBBSRN010000026.1:0-15194 GCA_038242985.1 Propionibacteriales bacterium
GCCTTGATCTCCAGCAGGGTGCCGGCCACGGGCGAGGGGATCTCGGTGTCGACCTTGTCGGTGGAGATCTCCAGCAGCGGCTCGTCGACGTCGACGGTGTCGCCGACGGCCTTGAGCCACTGGGTGACGGTGCCTTCGGTGACGCTCTCGCCGAGTTCGGGAAGGGTGACTTCAGTTGCCATGATGTGCGATCCTCTGGTTCGGCGAGTGTCAGGCGTGCGAGTGAAGAGGCTTGCCGGCGAGAGCGAGTGCCGCCTCGCCGAGTGCTTCGTTCTGGGTGGGGTGCGCATGCAGGAACTGCGCGACGTCCTCGGGGTACGCCTCCCAGTTCACGATCAGTGAGGCTTCTCCGACCTGCTCGCCGTAGCGGGCGCCGATCATGTGGACTCCGACGATGGGGCCATCCTTCTCACGGACCATCTTGATCGACCCCGCGGTGCCGAGGATCTGGCTCTTGCCGTTGCCGCCGAGGTTGTACTCGACGGTCTCGATGCCGTCATCGCCGTACAGCTCCTTGGCCTGCGGCTCGGTGATCCCGACCGAGGCGACCTCCGGATCGCAGTACGTGACGCGGGGGATGCCCGCGTCGATGACCGGCTGAGGCTTCAGCCCGGCGATCTCCTCGGCCACGAAGATGCCGTGGGCGAAGCCGCGGTGGGCGAGCTGGAGACCGGGCACCAGGTCTCCGACGGCGAACACGCCGTCGACGTTGGTGTGCAGGCGCTCGTCGGTGGGAACCCAACCGCGATCAACCGTGACGCCGGCTTCCTCATAGCCCATGCCGGCCGAGTTCGGACCACGTCCGACGGCCACCAGCACCAGATCGGTGTCGATGGTCTCGCCGTTCTCCAAGGTGACGGTGACGCCGTCGTCGGTCTGCTTGACCGAGTCGAACTTGACGCCGGTCTTGAAAGCGATCTTGCGCTTGCGAAAGGCCCGCTCGAGCTGCTTGGACAGCGACGGGTCCTCCAGCGGGATCAGCGTGGGCAGGCCCTCGATGATCGTCACGTCGGCGCCGAAGGACTTCCAGACGCTGGCGAACTCCACGCCGATCACCGATCCGCCGATGATGACGACGTTGCCCGGCACCTCGGTCATCGTGAGCGCTTCGGTGCTGGTGACGACGCGGCCACCGATCTCCACACCGAGGGTGCGGGCGACCGATCCGGTGGCCAGCACGACGTTGGCGCCGGTGTAGCGCTCGCCGTCGACCTCGACGGTTCCTCCACCGTCCGGTGAGGTCTCGACGAGCTTGCCCTCGCCCTCCACGACGGTGATGCCGCCGGACTTGATCAGCCCCTGCAGGCCCTTGTACAGACGATCGACGATGCCGTCCTTGTACGTGTTCACCGCTGGCATGTCGATGCCCTCGAAGGTGGCCTTGACGCCGAACCCTTCGCTCTCGCGGGTCGAGTCGGCGACCTCCGCGGAGTGCAGCAGTGCCTTGGTGGGGATGCAACCGGTGTGCAGGCAGGTACCGCCCACCTTGCCCTTCTCGATCAACGCCACGGACTTGCCGAGCTGGACCGCTCGCAGGGCGCAGGCATAGCCACCACTGCCGCCGCCGAGAATCACGATGTCGAAGGTGTTGCCGGCGCCGTCTGCCACGATGTTCCTCCCGTAGAACGTGTGTGGATCCCATCTTGTCACTTGCGTGACCACAGGTGCCACCCGGTGGCGGGGGTGATGTGCCCGATGTCTGACCCGGCATCGGGCAGACTGCTCTCATGGGACTGTTCCGCCGCAGGGCGCGCACCGACGGCGGTGCAGTGGTCTCAGATCGAGAGTCCAGCCGCGCTGACCTGGCCGCGATGAAGGAATGGGTCGAGGCCCGCTCGGGCGTGGAGGCATTCATCGAGCCGAAGACGTCCGTCACCCAGACCACCCTGCTGCTGGTCGCCGGCTCGGGTGAGTCCATGCGTCGAAGGGTGCCGTCGCCGGAGGCGGCTCGGGAGTTCGCTCGCAAGAAGCTGAACATCCCGATCTACGACGCGAACCTGGTCGGACTACCGCGGCGCAAGCGCGAGTACGACCTGCGACAGGCCAAGGGTTCGGCCACGTCGAACGGACGAGCGCGACCGACGGCAGGGGGCACGTCGCGGCGCACGTCAGCCGCGCCCACGTCGTCCATGCCCGGTCGCTCGCCCAGCGAGATGGCGGCCATCATGACGCTGGAGGCGGTCGCGGGCGCAGACCCGTTGCCGACCGACCCGTCGTTCGATCAGCTGATGAAGGTCTACAAGCAGGCTCGGGTGAAGGCACATCCCGATCGCAACGGCGGCGACCGCCAGCAGTGGGACAAGGTCGAGGACTCCGCCCGCGCGCTCGACCTGCCCGACTGACCGCTCGCGAGTCACTGCGTCACGGTCGGGGAGTCACTTGGTTGCGCAGGGGTGACTCGCGAGGGGTGACGCAGTGACTCCTGAGGGGTGACGCAGTGACTCCCGAGGGGACTAGTGCCAGGTGCCGTCGAGGCCGCCGGGGAACTCCACGGCCGGGTCGTAGGGCGTTCGGCTGAACACGAACGAGGCCACCTCGAGGCGGACCGGTCGCCCGGACCCGTCCCGCTGGACGGTCAGCGGTTCACCGCGGTAGTACCCGTCGAGTCCGACGAAGCCGTCGTCCACGGGTCGGAACCGGGCACCGCGTCCCTGCCCCGGCTCACCGAGGACGACGACGCCATCGGTCGTCACCTTCGCGGTGAAGGCCGAGGGACCCCAGAACCACGTACCTGTCAGGTCGAGCCGCTCGGTCTGGCTCGGATCGGCGCTCCACGGTTTCGGAGCGACGGGTTCGTGGTCGTGCAGCAGGTCGAGCAGGTCCGATCCGGCCGTCCCGAGCCCACTGGTCGCGTTGGTCATGAGCACCATGCCGTCCCCGGACGTCAGATCGACCCGCAGATGGGCGAGGAAGCCGGGCATCGACCCGCCGTGACCGCCGTGTCGCCGCCCCCCGGTGTTCCACACCTGCCAGCCGAGGGCGTGCGCCACGGTCCACGCGGACTCGGCGGTGTCGACGATCGCGACGGGCCGCAGCATCTCGGCGAGCGTCGCCGGATCGAGCACGTCCCCGGTCTGCCCTGCCACGAACGAGCACCAGGCCGTCATGTCCTGCACGGTCGACCACAGCTGTCCGGCCGGTGCCATGGACCGGGCGTCCGGTGTCGGTTCGACGTGGAGGAGATCGGCGAGCGGATGGACGGCCAGTCCCGGTGCGGCCGGATCGACCGGTCCCGGTGTCGTGCGCGTCATGCCAAGTGGCTCCAGGATGCCGGTGCGAACGGCATCGATCCACGGGGTACCGCGCAGCCGGGCGATCAGCTCACCGAGCACGGCATAGCCGACGTTGGAGTAGTGGTGCGTGGTGCCGGGGACGAACCTCAACTCCACGTCGGACTCGACGAGCTCAGCCCAGGTGATGCCGGCCGCCCGTTCCCACCACGCCCCGTTGGTCTCGGCCTGCAGGCCCGACGTGTGGGTGAGCAGCTGCGCGATCGTCACGTGGCCGAAGGGCAGCTCGGGCAGGTGCAGACCGATCCGATCGGCCAGCGTGAGGTGTCCGGCGTCGCGCAGCCGCAGCACCTCCACGGCGACGAACGTCTTGGAGATCGATCCGAGGCGGTACTGGGTGTCTGCCGACGGTGCCGCTCCGCCCTGTTGCCCGTCGACCGTGCCGGCCGTGCCGTGCCACACCAGCTCGCCGCCGCGGACCAGGCCCGCCGCGACAGAAGGCAGCCGCTGATCGGACTGCTCGGTCGCCAACCGGTGGTCGAGCGCCCGCACGGTGCTCGGCTGGAGGGTCACCTCGTGTCGGCCAGGCGCGACGCGATCTGCACCAGGGTGCGCACCCCGACACCCGTGCCCCCGACCGGCGTGTGCCCGTGGGCCGATCCCTCGTTGAACGATGGGCCCGCGATGTCCAGGTGTGCCCAGGACAGCTCACCGACGAACTCGCGCAGGAACGCCGCAGCGAACAGCGCCCCGCCGGCGGGCTTGGGGTTGTGCTGGCGCAGATCGGCGATCGACGAGGACCGGACCAGGTCCTGCATCTCCTCGGTGATCGGCAGAGGCCACATCGATTCTCCTGAGGAGTGGGCGGCGTCGATGACGGCCTCGCCGAACTCCTCGTCGTTGGTCAGCACGCCGGTGGTGTTGTTGCCGAGCGCCACGACACAGGCGCCGGTCAAGGTGGCCACGTCGACGACGTGATCGGGGTTGGCCTCGACGGCCAGTGTCAGGCCGTCGGCAAGCACCAACCGGCCCTCCGCATCGGTGTTGTGCACCTCCACGGTCGCCCCGCCACGCATGCGGAGCACGTCGCCGGGGCGCGTCGCTCCGCCACTGGGCATGTTCTCGGCCAGGCAGGCGAACGCGGTGATCCGGATCGGCAGGCCGAGTCGCGCGATCGCGACCGTGGCCGCGACGACCGCCGCCGCGCCGGCCATGTCCAGCTTCATGGTCTGCATCGATGCGCCGGGCTTGATCGACAATCCGCCGGAGTCGAAGGTGATGCCCTTGCCCACGAGCGCCAGGTGCGGCAGGTCCTTGGAGGCAGATGCGGCAGGGGAGTAGCTCAGCCGCACGAGCCGCGGCGGGCTGTCCGAGCCGCGGCCGACGCCGAGGATGCCGCCGCAGTCCTCCTTCTCCAGGCGCTTCTCGTCCCAGACCTGGATCTTCACGTCGGTGCTGCCGCCCTCGCCGGCGAAGTCGCTGATCGCCGCCGCGAACGCTGCCGGGCGCAGGTCGCCCGGCGGCATGTTCACCCAGTCGCGCGCCACGTTGACCGCCTCGGCGACCGTCTGCGCCCGGTCGACGGCGGTTGCGGCGGACGTCTGTCGCGCGAACGCGGTCAGGATCGTGACTTCGGTGATCTCGGCAGGCTCGGCCGCCTTCTTCCTGCCGGCCTTGCGGGACGAGTCCTTCGCGGACTTGAACGCCGTGAACGCATAGCTGCCCAGATGGACGCCCTCGGCGATGGCGGCGACCTCGTCGACACTCGCCGGGTGCAGGTCGAGGGTCACCGACGAGACGTTCTTCAACGACCGCACGGCCTGGGCGGCGGCACGGCGCAGGTCCTCGGCCGACGGCTCGGCTGGCAGCCCGATCGCCGCGATGACCTTGGCCTTCACCAGCCCGTTGGACGGGAACACCACCATCTGGCTCTTCTCGCCGGTGAAGCCCAGCAGGTCCAGACTCGGTGCCAGGTCCCCCTTGTCCTCGTCGTGGCGAATGCCGATGACGAGGGCATCGGCGGACGCGGTGGCGGACTTGGCAGTGCTGAGCTTCACGGTCGGCATGGTCGTCACTGTAGTCATATCGGGCCATGTCGCCGCAGGCGCCGGGGTTGCGTGGATCGTCGGCTGCGACGAGGTTGCGACAGGCCGAGGCACGGCCCTAGTAGGTTGATCGGCATGGACCTGCTGCACTCGCCGCTTCACGATCGACACGTGGCCCTCGGTGCCAAGCTCGCTGAGTTCGGCGGCTGGGAGATGCCCTTGGAGTACGCCGGGGGCGGCGTGCTCGCCGAGCACGCCGCCGTACGCAACGGCGTGGGCCTGTTCGACGTGAGTCACCTCGGCAAGGCGTTGGTCCGCGGTACCGGTGCGGCGGACTTCGTGAATCGCTGCTTCACCAACGATCTCTCGCGGATCTCACCGGGTCAGGCCCAGTACACCGTGTGCTGCGACGACGACGGCGGCGCCATCGACGATCTGATCCAGTACCTGCGCAGCGACTTCGAGGTGTTCCTCATTCCCAACGCGGCGAATGCGACGGCCGTCCTCGCGAAGCTTCGCGAGGCCGCACCCGCGGGGATCGAGGTGCTCGACCTGCACCGCGACCACGCCGTGCTGGCGATCCAGGGCCCGTCGAGCGATGAGGTGCTGCAGTCGCTGGGGCTGCCGGTCGACCACCCCTACATGTCGTTCGTCGACGGCCGCGTCGCCGGCCACGAGGTGACCGTCTGCCGGACCGGCTACACCGGTGAGCGCGGCTACGAGCTCGTCGTCGCGTCGGCAGGTGCGGTCGAGGTGTGGGACGCAGTCGTCGCAGCCGGCGAGCCGTTCGGGCTTCGCGCTTGCGGACTGGGCGCGCGCGACACCCTGCGAACCGAGATGGGTTACGCGTTGCACGGTCACGAGCTGTCCGCGGAGATCAGCCCGGTCATGGCGCGTGCCGGCTGGGCGGTCGGCTGGGCGAAGCCCTCGTTCTGGGGCAAGGAGGCGCTTGAGCGTCAGCGCGCCGAGAAGACGGTGCGAACACTGCGCGGCCTGCTGGCCGATGGACGGGGGATCCCGCGACCGGGCATGGTGGTCGCCGGCGAGGACGGCACCACGATCGGCGAGATCACGTCCGGCACGTTCTCACCGACCCTGCGTCAGGGCATCGCGCTCGCCCTGCTCGATCCCGGCGTCCTCGACGGAGCCACCGTCACGGTCGACGTCAGGGGACGGCAGGAACACTTCACCGTGACGAAGCCGCCGTTCGTGCGGCCGTCGACCCGAGAGAGCTGAGAACAGACATGACGATGAGCTGGTCCTGGGCGTTGGAGAAGGCGGACGGGTCGGTCACCGGCAGGTCCGAGCAGTTCGAGAGCCGCGGCGACGCAGAGTCGTGGGTGGGCGAGGCCTTCGGCGAGCTGCTCGAGCAGGGCGTCGACCAGGTCCGTCTGTTCGACGGTGAGACCGAGATCTACGGACCGATGTCGCTGCACCCGGACTCCTGACCCGACGAGGGGCCGGGCATCCTCCAGCGCTGGACGGTTCAGCGGTAGACGGGTGGCAGCTTCTCGCCGCGCTTGACCTGGGCCCGCGGGAGCCGGAATCGGCGTAGCTGGGTGCTGCGCAGCACCGTGTAGAAGCGGGCACCATTGGTCTCGTCCGCGTCGAAGTTGCGCGCTGCCAGCTCGCGCTTCATCCCGCGCAGCAGCAAGAAGGTGTCGAGGACGACGCCGATGATGGTGAAGGTCCACAAGAACGTGACGAGTCCGAGCGACCACGGCTGGCCGATGTAGGACAGCACGAGGATCAGCACCAACATCGGCAGCATGAACTCGGCGACGTTCCAGCGGCGGTCGACGTAGTCACGCAGGAACCGGCGGACCGGACCCCGCTCGCGGGCCGGCAGGTGCTTCTCGTCACCGGTGCGCAGGGCCGCCTGCTGCTTGCGCCGCAGATCGTCGCGGGCGGTCCGCTCGCGCTTGGACTGCTCCTTGCGCGTCATGGGGGTCTTCATCTGCTTCCGGCGCGCCAGCTCGGCCTCACGCCGGCTCGGCGTTGCCCGGCCCTTGCGATTCGGATTGCTCTGGTCGCCTGCTCTGTCGTCCGCCACGCGGGTCAGCCTACAAGGCAGGTGACCCTCCGACTCCGGGGCGGACCCGTACGATGTGGTCATGGGCATCTGGCAGCGGATCGTGCGCCTGGTGCGCTCGTGGTTCGTCCGCGACGAGAGCATCGACCAGCTCAGCGCCCGACTCGATGACACCTACCGCGAGCAGACCAAGCTCCTGCAGCAGGTCCGTCGTGGGGTGGCCGACGTGGCCACCAGTCGCAAGCGGGTCGAGATCCAGCTGGCGTCGGTGCGTCAGCAGGCAGCCCCTCTCGACGACCAGGCTCGACAGGCCGTTGCGCGCGGCGACGACGACGGTGCCCGCGCGGCGTTGACGCGCAAGGTCACGCTGGAGAAGGCTGCGGCCGACCTCGTCGAACAGCACGCCTCGCTGAAGGCCGAGGAGGACAAGCTCATCGCGTCCGCGAGCAAGGTCGAGCAGGGCGTCGAACAGTTCCGCCAGCGCAAGGACACCCTCACGGCGCGGCACGCCGCGGCGTCGGCGCGGGCGGAGATCAACAGTGCGACCACCGGAATCTCGGCTGCCAGCAGCGAGGTCGGGCAGGCGATGGCGTCGGCCGATCGCGAGACGCGCCGCATCGAGGCCACCGCCGACGCGGTCGACGAGCTGGTCGCCGAGGGCGTCATCAGCACCGCGGGCGAGGACTCCCGCACCGCCGAGCTGCGGCGCTTCGACGCCGAACAGGCCGAGATCGAGAAGCAGCTCCAGCAGCTCTCATCCCAGCAGATCTCACCCGAAGAGATCTCGAACCGCCCAGGAGAGGCATCCGATGGCCCGCACCAGATTCAGGAGTGACCGCGGACTGACGCTGCGCATGGGCGGCGTCGGCTTCGGTCTCGGTCTGCTCTACGTCGCGTTCGGGGTGTTCCTGATCCAGGGCGTCGGCCTCGGCGCGCTCGGCCTGGTCATCGTGCTCGCCATGGCGTGGGGTCAGTGGTACTTCTCCGACACGCTGGCACTGCGGTCGATGGCCGCGAAGGAGGTCAGCGCCGCACAGGCTCCCGAGCTGCACGCGATGATCGACCGGTTGTGCGCCCTGGCCGACATGCCCAAACCGAGGGTCGCGGTGTCGGTCACCGACATGCCCAACGCGTTCGCCACCGGCCGTTCGCCGAAGCACTCCGCGGTGTGCGTCACGACCGGCATCCTGCAGCGACTCGACGCCGACGAACTCGAAGGAGTCCTGGCGCACGAGCTGTCCCACGTCGCCAATCGTGACGTGACCGTCATGACAGTGGCGTCGTCACTGGGCCTGCTGGCCGGATTCATCACCCGGTGGGGGATGTACGCCGGCGGCTCGATGGGCGGGCGCAACCGCAACGGGGGCGCCGCGTTCCTGGTGGTCTTCGTCGTGAGCATGGTCGTGTACGCCATCTCGTTCGTGCTCACCCGGTCGCTGTCGCGCTACCGCGAGCTCAGTGCCGATCGCAGCGGCGCCTACCTGACCGGACGGCCGTCCAAGCTGTCGTCGGCGCTGGTCAAGATCTCCGGCGACATGGCACGCATCCCCAACAGCGATCTGCGCGAAGGTCAGGCGATCAGTGCGTTCTTCTTCGCCGCCGCCGTCAATCGCGAGTCCGTCTCGGCACTGTTCTCCACCCACCCGCCCCTGCAGCAGCGACTCGACCAGCTGGCCGACGTCAGCGCCGAGCTGTCCGAACCGGTCTGAGGTACGCCCCATGGATGTTTGCCCATGAAGTCCTGCGCATGAAGTTCTGGGACTCGCTGCTCGGACGCACCACCCCGCCGAGGGCTGATCTGGACGCCCTGTTCGCCGTTCCCCAGGCCGGCCTGTCGCTGCAGGCGCAGGGTTTCGTCGCCACCGGTCAGGGCGCGGTCTGCTATCGCACCGCCGAGGGAGGGGCCTTCGCCGGCACGGAGTCACAGATCGAGCAGCTGATCGCGACCAGCGGCTCGACCATCGAGAAGATCGACGACAGCTACGGATTTCGGTGGATGAGCGTGCACCAGCAGATCGCTGACCTCTCGGGGCTCGTCACCGATCTGCACGCCGCCAACACCTCGCTGGCCGATGCCGGGTTCGATCAGGCGCTGCTGTGCTCCACGATCGGCTTCACCTCACCCGAAGGCCATCCGCTGGCCCTGGTCTACCTGTTCAAGCGCGGCACGTTCTACCCATTCGTACCGGCCGACGGATCCGCCGGTTCCCAGAACCGGGACAACGCGCTGGAGCTGCAGGTGCGCGGCATCGTGGACGAGGACATCACGGTCGAGTCCGACCTGTCCCGATGGCTGGCCATCTGGGGAGCCCCCGGTCTCTGAGCCAGATGGCGTCGGCCAGATGGCGTCGCTGCACGGACCTGAACCATAGGCTGCGTGGACCTGAACCATAGGCTGCGTGGACCTGAACCATAGGCTGCGTGGACCTGAACCGTAGGTTCGTGCGCGATAGGTTGGGCCTCGTGAGCTTCGAGAACCTGTCCCGCGACCAGATCCAGACACTGCTCGAGGAGCAGACTGCCCATCATCGCGAGCTGCAGGTCGCCGGGCTCAAGCTAGACCTGACCCGGGGGAAGCCGTCACCTGCGCAGCTCGACCTGTCGATGCCACTGCTGAGCCTTCCCGGTGAGGACTTCACCGATGCCCAGGGCGTCGACACCCGGAACTATGGAGGGCTCAACGGTCTGCTGGAGCTGCGCGAGATCTTCGCCCCGATCATGCAGGTTCCGGTCGAGCAGATCGTGGCCGGCGACAACGCCAGCCTGGCGATGATGCACGACAATCTCGTGTTCGCGCTCCTGCACGGCATGGTCGACTCGCTGCGGCCGTGGGCGGCGGAGGAATCGATCGCGTTCATCTGTCCCGTGCCCGGGTACGACCGGCACTTCGCGTTGACGCAGGAGTACGGCGTGGAGATGATCCCGGTCGATTTGCGCCATGACGGTCCCGACATGGACGCGGTGCGCGAGCTCGTCAAGGATCCTTCCGTCAAGGGCATGTGGCTCGTCCCCACCTATGGCAACCCCGGCGGCGGCGTCGTGAGCGAGGCGATCGCCGCAGAGCTCGCCGCACTCGAGACCGCGGCACCGGACTTCCGGATCTTCTGGGACAACGCCTACGCGGTGCACCACCTCAGTGAGGAGCAGACCAAGACCGCCGACATCATCGGACTGTGCGCTGCGTCCGGGAACCCGAACCGGGCGATCGCCTTCGCCTCGACCTCCAAGATCACCTTCGCCGGCGCGGGCGTGTGCTTCCTGGCGTCCTCGGCCGAGAACGTCCAGTGGTACCTCGCGCACCTCGGCAAGCGCACGATCGGTCCGGACAAGGTCAATCAGCTGCGGCACGCCCGTTTTCTGCAGGACATCGACGGCGTGCTGGCGCTGATGGGCCGTCATCGCGAGATCCTCGCGCCCAAGTTCGCACAGGTCGTCGCCATCTTGTCCGACCGACTGGCGCGGCACGGCGTGGCGACGTGGACCGATCCGTTGGGCGGCTACTTCGTCAGCCTGGACGTCGTCGACGGGACGGCATCGCGGGTCATCGAGCTGGTGCGGCAGGCCGGGGTCGCGATGACACCGGCCGGTGCGGCCTACCCGTACGGCACCGACCCCCGCGACCGCAACATTCGTATCGCGCCGTCCTATCCGTCCGAGGCTGAGCTCGCGATCGCGATCGAGGTGCTCGCCACGTGCGTGCTCATCGCTGCGGCCGAGCAGGCGCTCGCCTGACGTGAAGATCCTTGTTGCGCCGGACTCCTTCGGCGGGACGCTGTCGGCGCCAGAAGCCGCCAGCGCCATCGTGGCCGGGTGGCTCGAGCACGCCCCCGACGACCAGCTGACGACGGCGCCGATGGCCGACGGGGGACCGGGATTCGTCGACGTGCTGCGCGAGGCGCTCGGCGGCGAGCTGCAGGTGCAGACCGTGCGCGGTCCGCTCGGGGACCCGGTACCGCTGGCATGGCTGCTGGTCGAGGACGTGGCCTACGTGGAGAGCGCCCAGGCGTGCGGCCTGCACCTGTCGCAGCGCCGGGAGCCGTTGGCCGCCACCACGTTCGGTGTCGGGCAGGCGATCGGCGCCGCCATCGACGCCGGCGCGCGGCGGATCGTGGTCGGTCTGGGCGGCAGCGCCACGAACGACGGGGGAGCGGGGATGCTGGCCGCTCTCGGCGCCGCCGGCGACGTCCCCCTCGATCGCGGACCGTCGGGCCTGGCCGGCATCGGCGGTGTCGAGCTGGGCCCGGCCCGCCAGCGGCTCGACGGCATCGACCTGGTCATCGCGTCCGACGTGCACTCCACGTTGCTGGGGATGTTCGGGGCAACCAAGACGTTCGGACCGCAGAAGGGCCTCAGCGACGAGCAGATCCTGTCCGTCGACGGCGTCCTGGACGCCTTCGTCGTGGCGGCGTGCGGCACCACCCCGGCGGAGCGGAGGGTCGCTGACGCCCCGGGGGCCGGCGCGGCCGGCGGGCTCGGGTTCGGGCTCATGCTGCTCGGCGGCCAGGTCACGTCCGGGATCGATCTGGTGGCCGGATCGGTGGGCCTGGCCGAGCTGGCCGGCGAGCACGACCTGGTCGTCACCGGCGAGGGCCGGTACGACTTCTCCTCCCGAGCCGGGAAGGTCGTCTACGGCGTGGCCGCTGCCGCCGCCCAGGGCGCCCGGCCGTGCATCGTGCTGGCCGGACAGGTCGAGGTGGGCTCGCGCGAGATGAGAGCCATGGGGGTCGAGAGCGCCTATGCGATGTCGGACGTCGACGGGCTCGAGCGGGCACTCAGCGAGCCGCGCGAGATGCTGTCGGCGCTGGCCACCCGCGTGGCCCGCACGTGGTCACGACACTGAATCCATGCCCCGTTGATCGTTCCCGTGCGGGGCGTAGGATGGGAATGCACGATGACGCGCGAGCGTTGACCCCATCGAACAGATCACATGAGTCCAACGGCAGTTTCGCTGCCGACAGGCCGCCACCAGGGAGATCGCATGACTGCCTCGACCGAAGAGAACACCACCACCGCCGATGTCGTCACCTTGAGCGCCGGCGCTGCCGAGAAGGTCAAGAGCCTGCTGGAGCAGGAAGGCCGTGACGACCTGTCCCTGCGCATCGCGGTGCAGCCCGGCGGCTGCTCCGGACTGCGCTACCAGCTGTTCTTCGACGAGCGTTCGCTCGACGGGGACAAGATCTTCGAATTCGGCGGCGTGAACGTCGTGGTCGACCGCATGAGCCTGCCGTACCTCGGCGGCGCCTCGATCGATTTCGTCGACACCATCGAGAAGCAGGGCTTCACGATCGACAACCCGATGGCCACCGGTTCGTGCGCCTGCGGCGACTCGTTCCACTAGACGCCGCTGAAGACCCGTCCCACAGCACGGCCCCCTGCGCTCGCAGGGGGCCGTTGTCTATGGTGTGCAGGTGCATCTCGCCATCACCGGATCCATCGCCACTGACCACCTGATGACCTTCCCGGGCAGGTTCGCCGACTCGCTCGTGCCAGACCAGCTCGACAAGATCTCCCTGTCCTTCCTCGTGGAGGATCTGGACGTCCGTCGGGGCGGGTGCGGCGCGAACATCGCCTTCGGCCTCGCCCAGCTGGGTCACCGGGCCCTCCTCGTGGGAGCGGTCGGACAGGACTTCGAGACCGAGTACCGCGGGTGGCTCGACGATGCAGGCATCGACACCTCCGGCGTGCTGGTCTCGGACTCGCGCCACACGGCACGGTTCGTCTGCACCACCGACGGCGACCACGCGCAGATCGCCACCTTCTACGCCGGCGCCATGGCCGAGGCCCGCGACATCGACGTGTTCGCCGCCGGGCGTGACTTCGACCTGGTGCTCATCGCGCCCGACGACCCCGAGGCGATGGTGCGACACACCCGAGCCTGCCGAGATCACGGGGTTCCCTTCGCAGCCGACCCGTCGCAGCAGCTGGCCTGGGCCGAGGGCGATGTGATCCGCGATCTCATCGACGGCGCTGAGTACCTGTTCAGCAACGACTACGAGTCCGCCCTCATCCAGAAGAAGACCGGATGGAGCGAGGCCGACGTGCAGTCGCACGTCACCACCCGGGTCACCACGCGCGGCAAGGACGGCGTCAGCATCTACACCCAGAACGGCCAGCACATCGACGTCAGTGCGATCGAGGGCGTTCTCGCCGTGGATCCCACCGGCGTCGGAGACAGCTTCCGGGCCGGGTTCCTCGCCGGAATCGCCGCAGATCTGTCCTTCGAGCGGTCCGCGCAGGTGGGTTGTGCCATCGCCGCCAGCGTGGTCGAGACCACGGGCACGCAGGAGTACAGCCTGACCGCCGACACCTTCCTCAAGCGCATCGGTGAGACGTACGGCGATGCCGCTCGCGACGAGGTCGACGCAGCACTCTCGCTGGCGTGACAGGACACACGCCGCACAGGCGGACCTCACCTGCAGGGCGAGGGGGCGCTGGGTTACGCTTCAGTGTGGAATCAGGTGGCTCAGCACGTCGAGAAAGGCGTTCCGTGGGACGGTTGAAATGGGCGTTCGTCGCCCTCGCATTCGTGGTTCTCAGCGGCTGTTCTCCGGCCGACGACTCGGACATCAAGCGCCTGGCGCTGCCGATCGGCGCGTCCGATCGAACCGACTATGTCTGGAACCTGTGGCTCGGTGCCTGGATCGCCGTGCTGGCAGTCTTCCTGCTGGTGTTCGGTCTCATGGTGTTCGCGATGATCCGGTACCGCCGTCGCAGCGTCGACGAGGTCCCGTCGCAGGTGCGCTACAACCTGCCGATCGAGGCGCTCTACACCTTCGCGCCGGTCATCGTCGTGGCCGTCTTCTTCTTCCACACCGTCACTGCGCAGAACTCCATCCTGGAGAAGGTCGACAACCCGGACCACACGATCGAGGTCGTCGGCAGCAAGTGGCAGTGGGCGTTCAACTACCTCGACGAGCAGAGCGCGGGCGGCTCGGACGTCTACGACCAGGGCACGCCGGCCGATCTCGCCGATCTGTACCTGCCGGTCGATGAGTCCGTGCGCTTCAACCTGATGTCCCCGGACGTCATCCACTCTTTCTGGATCCCGGAGTTCTACTTCAAGATGGACGTCGTCCCGGGCCGCGGCCCGCAGGAGAACTCCTTCGACCTCACCCCCACACGTGAAGGTGTGTTCACCGGACGGTGTGCGGAGCTGTGCGGCCTGTACCACTCGCGCATGTTGTTCAAGGTGCACGTGGTCAGTCGGGCCGAGTACGACCAGCACCTCGCAGAGCTGAAGGATCGCGGCAAGATCGGAGCCCCGCAAGGCTCCGCCAGGGCCAAGGAAGTCGCCGGACTGTCCGAGGCAGAGCAGGAGGCAGGCTGATGGTCGCCGAAGGCACCGCAACATTCGACATCGGTCGAGAGCGCCAGGTCGTGCGTGAGCGCACGTTGGGTCAGCAGGCTGTGCGGATCATGACGACGACCGATCACAAGGTGATCGGGAATCTGTACCTGGTGACGTCGTTCGCGTTCTTCATCTTCGGTGGGATCCTGGCGTTGTTGATCCGGGCGGAGCTGGCGCAGCCAGGGACGCAGCTGGTCGATGATGAGACGTACAACCAGTTGTTCACGATGCACGGCACGATCATGTTGCTGATGTTCGCGACGCCGTTGTTCTTCGGTTTCGCCAACGCGATCATGCCGATCCAGATCGGTGCACCGGACGTGGCGTTCCCACGGCTGAACATGTTCAGCTACTGGCTGGACCTGTTCGGCTCGTTGATCGCGGTGTCGGGGTTCTTGACGCCTGGCGGTGCGGCGGCGTTCGGTTGGTTCGCCTATGCGCCGTTGAGCGATTCGGTGAATTCTCCGGGCGTCGGCGGTGACCTGTGGGCGATGGGGGTGTGGATGTCGGGGCTGGGCACCATCTTGGGTGCGGTCAAC
>JBBSRN010000027.1:0-15184 GCA_038242985.1 Propionibacteriales bacterium
AGGCCGCGACCAGGCCGAGGCAGGCGACAGCTGCCACAGAAGAGTGAACGACACGGTTCGGAACCAGGCGGCGCATGAGGACGCTCCTTTGCTGGGTGAGCTCGGCATGGAGTGGCCGAACGTGTTGAGTACCCGTTGCACCGAGGTCTACTCACCCTGCACAGGGCGTGACGCGTCGGCTACTGGCGCGGCCCGCCTTCGGGGTTGAAGATCAACCGCCAGCCCGTGTCGAGCTCTTCGGCGTGCAGCAGCGGGGCGTGGGTGCGCTGCCAGGTGCCGTCCTGCAGATCCGACTGCAGCCGCGACAGACCCCGTGAGAGCACGGCCGGGTCGAGCAGCTGCAGACCAGACATCGACTGCTGCACGACGGGATCCAGGTATGCGTCAGGTCGGCGCCAGTACGCCGGCAGGAAACCGTCGACGCAGTCCCACGGGATCAGCAGGTCCTGCACGACGGCGTTCGTGCCGATCGTGGCGGCGACCTCGTCGACGGCCGGGACATCGCGCCAGATCTCGGTGAGCTCGGGGAGGTAGTCGCGAGCCAGCCAGAACTCGCCGTGCAGCGTGGGGTCGAAGTGCAGGATCACAGCCCGGTCAGCGACGCGAAGCATCTCGCGCACTCCGGCGGCCCAGTCCTGCCAGTGATGGAGGCTGACGATCGCCATCGCGACGTCGAACTGGGCGTCCGCGATGGGCAGGTTCTCGGCCGAGGCCTGCAGGGCGGGCGGAGAGCCCGCTGGTCGTTGCCGGATCATCGTGGTCGATGGTTCGACGGCCAGCACGTATCGATCGTCAGGTTCGTAGGATCCGGTCCCGGCGCCGATGTTCACCACCGTCCGGGAACGGCCGAGCGCAGCATCGACAGCGGCCTGCCAGCGCGGGTCGGGACGACGCTGGCCCGCGTAGCCGGTGCCGATGCGGTCGTAGACGGGCTCGGTCATCGCGCCATCGTGACAGACATCCTTCGTCGTCATCGGTCGTTCTCGGCGGCGATGAGATGGCTGGCCCGCGCACCGGCCGCCAGGGCGTCGATGTTGCCGCGGCGGTGGGCCTCCTGAACCACTTCGACGAACTTGATCGCGTGCTCGTCGGCGGTGTCGATGGCGCGTTCGGTCACGTGCTCGGGTGTCCTGGTGCCCCGCTCATCGTGGGTCACCGGCGGCGGCGCGCTGCCGGGACGGTAGAGGGTGGCGATGGCCGCGGTGGCTGCCCAGGCCGCCTCGTAGGTCGGGACCCACAGGCTCTCGGGCAGGGCGGGCAGCGCCAGGCCGGCTGCGCGCGGCGCCGTTGCAGCGTGCACGAGCATGACGGGGTTGCCGTGGGCCCACCGCGTGTAGTGGGTGACGGCTGCGTCGACGAGCGCGTCCAGGGCGGCTGGTACCTCCTGAGGCGCCGGGGCGGGGCGGAGCGTGGCCACCGCGCCGGGCCACGACCGCTGGTGGGCGAGGTGGTCCAGGCGAGCGGTGATGCCGCCGGTGGCCTCGATGACGGGGACGGCGTCCAGGGCGGCAGCGGGGTCGGCTGTGCCTCCGGGGCGCGGATGGGCGGGCAGTCGCTGATGGCGTGCGGCCCAGTACCCCAGCGCCTGCGCCAGCTCGTCGCGTCGAGCGTCGCTCGGCGCCTCCCGGAGCGCCCGCACGCAGTGTCCGGTCCTGATCAACGGATGGGTCGCCGAGGCGACCGCCCCATCCAGCAGCCGCGGCCACCATCGAATGAGGACGTCGCGCCACGGCTCCTCCACCAGCTCGCGTTCGAACAGAGCGATCCAGTCGCCCAGGCGTGAAGGATCACCGAGGACTTCTCGCCACTCATCCTCCTCGATCTTCCACCGCGTGCCCGGTGCGTCGTCCAGGCGACGGGTGTAGTGATCCACCCAGCTCTCGACGGCCTCGCCGCAGCCGAGCCGGATGAGCGCGTCGGCGGCCATCGGGCCGTGGTTGGACAGCCACCCGTCGAACTCCGGTCCGGTGGTCCGCATCCGCGTGTACGTCTCGTCGAGTCGGTCGTGGTCAGCTGCGCTGCCGGTGGATTCGCTCATGGCACGAGCAGACAACATGAAGTGCACTTCATGTCAAGGGATCGATGAGCGACAATGGGACGATGTCAGCGCACGCCGCGAGATTGCTCACCGTGGGTGAGGCCTGCGCGCGTTCTGGTCTGACGCCAGCGACCTTGCGGTACTACGAACGTCTGGGGCTGGTCAGCGCGACGCGGACCGCGGGCAACCAGCGTCGGTATCCACGACACGTGCTGCGCCGGCTGTCGTTCATCGCCGCCGGGCAACGGGTTGGACTGACCCTGGCGCAGATGGGGGAGCTGCTGACCCAGCTGCCGACCGACCGAGGACCCTCCCAGGCGGACTGGACTCGTCTGGCCGGCCCCTGGCGCCAGCTGGTCCAGGCCCGGATCCGCGAGCTCCAGGCACTCCAGGACTCCCTCGATGGATGCCTGGGGTGCGGCTGCTTGTCACTGACTCGCTGCTCCCTGTTCAACCCCGACGACGAGGCCGCCGCCGAGGGCAGCGGATCGCGGTGGCTGCGGCGCGCAGACGACGCTTGATCCTGACGTGGCGTCAGGCCCTAGCGTCGATCGTGCCCGTGCAGAGTGCGCCGGCGGAAGTGGGTGACGGATGAACGCGACGACGCCAGACCAGATCTGGAAGGTGGGCCAGCTGGCCGAGCAGACGGGATTGACGGTGCGAACCCTGCACCACTATGACCACATCGGTCTGGTCCGCGCGTCCGGCCGAACTGCGTCAGGTCACCGGTTGTACGGCGAGGCCGACGTCCAGCGGCTGTACCAGGTGCTGGCCCTGCGCCAGCTCGGTCTGTCGCTGGAGACCGCGGCCGAGGTGCTGGCCGGTCACGCCTCGATGACCGAGGTGCTGGCAGCGCACCAGTCCTACCTGGACCAGCAGCTGGCCGCGATGCGGCGGCTGCGTGCCCACGTGGCCACGTTGACGTCGATTGCGGGGGAAGGGCCGCGCGCATCTGTCGAGGACTTCCTGGAACTGATCCGCACGGTGATCACCATGGATGAGACCGTCAAGCAGTACTTCGACGAGACCCAGCTGACCGGGCTGGCCGAGCGGCGTGCGCAGGTGGGCGAGCAGGCCGTGGCCGACGTCGAGGCCGGGTGGCGCGAGCTGCTGCCACGCGTGGCGGCTGCCGTGCAGGCCGGGATGGATCCGGCTGCGCCACCAGCTCAAGAGATGGCCGCGCAGTGGATGACCCTGCTCGAGGCCTTTCATGGCGGCGATGAGGCTCTGCGTGCGGGTCTGTACCGGATGCAGGCCGAGAACGCCGAGCGGATCGAGCACGAGCACGGCGGGCCCACGGCGGCGCAGCTGGAGTTCATCCAGCAGGCCAACGCCGCATTCACTGAGGTCGAGGACTGGATTGCGCACCATCGAGACGACGATGGCGAGCTCATCGGCTTCCTGGCCCCGGCCGGTAGAGCCTTCACCGCCATGACCGTCTTCGGCAGTCCGCTGGCCGAACCAGCCGATCGCCTCCAGGCGGAGAGCGTGCTGGACAGCTGCGGCCTCAGCTACCTCGCAGATCGTTGGCGCCTCCGCCTTGACGACGGGCGGTCGATCGAGGTCGAGATCGTCGAGGCCAGCCCCGAACGAGCCGTGGTCAAGAACGTCGACTTCGCCAGCGGGCTCGACCACGGGCACCGCATGGCACTCACCGCGCCGGTCGGGGATCGCCTCCTTCGCGGTCAGTGACGTGCGCGCCCGGGCTACCCCGTGGACGAGGAGTCGGCGGACTTCGGGAAGCCGAGAGCCTGGGCGAGCCCGTCGATGTCGGCGACCGTGAGCGTGGCGCCGGGATGCAGGATGCGCTGGGTGGGGTCGATGCCGGGGACGGGTTCGTGGAACTGCACGCAGAGGCCGGCGCGACTGTTGGTGGCGAAGCTGATCCCGCGATCAACCATCGACAGGTGCGGTGGGCCGGCGGTCTTGATGAACGCGAAGTCCCCGGTGCGCTGGACGCCTGCGATGTTGCTCAGCGCCGATCGAAGCGTCCACCAGCCGTAGTGGACGTGCAGCTCGGTCGGCGTCACCTCGACCCACGCGCGTTGGGGGGTCACCGAGAACAGCAGGCCGGGAAGCCGGTAACGGGACTCCCACGCGAAGTCGAAGCGCGCGGTCGTTGGTGCTCCAGCGTCGATCTGATCGTGGTCCATGGATCCTTTGTACCCACCTGGCGGTCACGTCACACGACGGGGCGGTCGCCGTCGAGGACCATGGGGAGCCCGGCCAGCCGGAACAGGTGGGGCTCGAACCAACCGACGACGTCATCAACCCGTCCGCCGGCACCGATCTGGAGCGCCAGCAGCTGGAAGGCTTCCCACTCGTGGCCGTTGCGCAGGTACATGCCGACTGCGGGACCTCCGTTGAGACGGGTGCGGAGGAATCTCAGATCGCCGGGTTCGCTCGCGGGACAGTGCGTCCAGGCCAGCTCGGCGGCCGCGCGTGCGCCGGAATACCACTGGTCGAACGGTGGCATCTGCCACGTCGCATCCTCGGCGAGCGAGTCGACGACGGCATCGAAGTCATGCCGCTCGAAGGCTGCGACGAACGCGTCGACCGCCGCCGCCTCGGTGCGCTGGTCCACGCGAGTCGCGGGCTCCGGGAGACCGCCGCCGATCGTCGCCCGTCCCCGCTGAAGGGCCGAGTTCACCGATGCGGTGCTCGTCTCCAGCATCTCGGCGATCTCGGCGGCGCTGAGACCGAGCACCTCACGCAGCAGCAGCACGGCGCGTTGGTTGGGTGGGAGGACCTGCAGGGCGGCGGCCCATGCGAGGGCGACGTCCTCGCGGGCGAGCAGCTCATCCTCAGGGGTGGGCGCCGCGCTCTGCCACAACGTGGCGTCGGGCAACGGCTCGAGCCATGACACGTCGTGTCGCGCGGTGATGGGCGCCGTGGGGACGCCGGGAGGCCCGCCGAGCCCGGTGGGGAGCACTCGCCTCGAGGCGGACGACAGCGCCGTCAGGCACGTGTTGGTGGCGATGCGATACATCCACGTCCGCACCGAGGACCGGCGGTCGAAGGCGTGGAAGGCCCGCCAGGCGCGCAGGTAGGTCTCCTGCACCTGGTCCTCGGCGTCGACGGCCGAACCCAGCATCCGGTAGCAGTGCGCCAGCAGCTCGCGTCGCAACGGCGCCGTCTCCGCCTCGAAGTCTGTGCGCACTGGTGGATCCCCTCAGCCGAAGACGCCAGCGGCGCGCGCCCGATCGATGTCCATCCACATGATCTCCCAGATGTGGCCGTCCAGGTCAGCGTACGAGCGGCCGTACATGTAGTCACCGTTCGACTCGGTGCGGATGGCGCGGCCACCGGCCTCGACCGCGCGGTCGACGAGGTCCTCGACCTCCTCGCGGCTGTCGGCCGACACGCAGGTCAGCACCTCGTGCTGTCCCGGCTCGGCGATCTGCGCATCGTGGAACTGGCCGAAGAACTCCGTCTGCAGCAGCATCGCGTAGTGGTTCGGGCCCAGCTCCAGCGCCAGCGCGTCCTCGTTGCACATCTCCTCGTCGAAGCCGTAGCCCAGGGCGGTGAAGAACTCACGGCTGCGCGCCGGATCAGCCACGGGCAGGTTGACGAAGATCATCTGGTGGACCCGGGTTCCGACGGTGCCTTCACGGACGGTGCTGCTCGGCGTCGTGGTGTCGTTCGACATGGTGGTTCTCCTCGTATCGGTCGGGCACCGGTCGGCGCCCCTGATGTCCATACCGACCAGCGGGAGCCCGCGAACTCATCGGACGCGCGATGACATCCCGAACTTTTCCTGGATGCGTCGGGTTCCGGTGAGGTGCGCGGTGTGGGACGGTCGATGGGTACGGAGCGCCCGCTGACCGAGGAGCGATCATGAGTGACACCGCGGCATCGGATCCTGCGCCACACGAGGCGTTGGCGGTGTTCCTGGGGGACTGGCAGGCGCAGGGGACGTCCTACGGCGGGCCGGCCCAGTCGGTCCATGACCCCCACGGGGGTGCGACACCGTGGCGCAGCAACCACGTCGCGCGGTGGCACTCAGGCAACTACTTCATCGTGCAGGACGAACGCGCCAACGGTCCGTTCGACACCCTGAGCGTGATGGGTTGGGACGGCGACGCGGGGCGCTACTTTGCCCGTACCGTCGAGAACCACGGCTTCGCCCGCGACTACACGATGACCGTCGACGGCCTCACCTGGACGCTCTCCGGTGAGCACGAGCGCGCCACCCACGCGTTCAGTCCAGACGGCGGTACCCAGAACATCTCGTGGGAGTGGAAGCCCGGCGAGCAATGGCTTCCCCTGTGCGTCCGGACCGCCCAGCGCATCGGCTGAGGCCGAGAGATTCGCTCAGTTCGTGCTGAAACGGACGGTGTCGGAGTCCGGGGTGTTGGTGGGCTGCCAACCGTCGTCGGAGTCCTCGGCCGTCCACGTCTGCTCGGCGAAGGATATCCGGGTGAGGCCGAGATCTGAGGCGTTGGCCACGAGGAAGTGCGCCACGGCCCACCCGCGGGACTCGATGTCCGCTGGCGTGCCGGTCAGCCGATAGCTGGCGTCGTCGGCGACGGCCCGGACGTCGATGTCGCCGAACGCTGCACGCATGGTCTCCACCGCGCGGGTGGTGCTGCCGACCGCGCCGGGATTGATCTGGCAGGTGAACTCCGCCGGGCTGTAGCCGCGCAGCGTCGAGGCGAGAGCCCGAGCGTCATCCTCGTGCTGCGCATACGCGCCGGGGAAGGCGGACCGCTGGACCTGTTGGGCAGCGTCGGTGATCTCCAGCGATCCGTAGTCCTTGACCTTGACCAGGCCGTCGTAGAAGGCGCCGATCGAGTGCACCGGATCCATCACCTGCGCCGGCGTGCCCCACCCCTGCGATGGACGTTGCTGGAACAGCCCGAGGGAGTCCCGGTCACCGAAGTCGATGTTGTGCAGCTTGGACTCCTGGAAGGCGGTGGCGATCGCGATGGTGGTCGCTCGCGGCGGCAGCCCGCGCTGCTGGGCGATCGCGGCCATCAACGAGGCCCACTGCGCCTGTTCCAGATCGACCTGGGCCCGTACGCTGCCCACCTTCGCGACACAGAACTCGCTGCGCGTCGGGGTGCGATCGCGCAGCGCGACGCTGACCAGCAGGCCAGCGGTCACGAGCCCGATCACCACGAACCATCGAAACCGCATGGATCAGTTGGCGTGCAGCGCCGTGTTGAGGTCGATGCCGGTGCGCCCGCCACGGGGACTGGCCTCGATCACACCGGTCTGGCTGTTGGTCAGGAACAGCAAGCCGTCCTGTCCGGACAGCTCGAGCGCCTTGACGACCGTGCCGTCGGGCAGCGTCACCTTGGTGCCGGCCGTGACGTAGGTACCAGCTGCCACGACGCAGTCGTCGCCCAGCGAGATGCCGATGCCGGCGTTGGCGCCGATCAGGCTGCGGGCGCCCACGCTGACCACCTGGGAGCCTCCACCGGAGAGGGTGCCCATGATGGATGCGCCGCCGCCCACGTCCGATCCGTCGCCGACGACCACGCCGGCTGCGATGCGCCCCTCGACCATCGCGTGGCCGAGGGTGCCTGCGTTGAAGTTGACGAAGCCTTCGTGCATCACGGTGGTGCCCTCGGCCAGGTAGGCGCCGAGGCGGACCCGGTCGGCGTCGCCGATGCGCACGCCGGACGGCACGACGTAGTCCGTCATGCGGGGGAACTTGTCGACGCTGGTCACCGCGACGTGCAGGCCCGCCGCCCCGGCGCGAGCGCGGGTGGATTCGAAGTCGGGCACCGCGCACGGTCCGATCGAGGTCCACACCACGTTGGTGAGCAGACCGAACTGGCCGTCCAGGTTGACCGCGTGCGGACGCACCAGACGGTGCGACAACAGGTGCAGGCGCAGCCAGACGTCGTAGGCGTCGGCGGGGGCCGCCTGCAGGTCCTCGATCACGGTGAGCACGACGGCGCGTCGCACGTTGCGCACGTCGTCGGTGCCGGCGAGGGCAGCCAAGCCCGGTGGTTCGGCCGCACCCTCGGTCGGGGCACCGAGCTGCGGCATCGGATACCAGACGTCGAGCACGGTCCCGTCCGGCGTCACCGTGGCGACGCCGTGACCGAAGGCTCCGGGGTGTTCAGCACTCATGCGCTCAACCTATCGACCGGGTGAGTGCGGCTCGCGTCAGGACTGACCCGTTCACGATGACGGCAGGCCGTCCTCGGTGCACAGATCACCGATCTGGTCGGTGCGGTCGGTCTTGATCAGGTCGAACATGGCCGGAGCGCGCTCGGGATCCCACGTCACGGCGAAGTCGCGAAGGGGCACCGTGCAGTTCAGTCCGTTGCCGCTCATCGCCCCGGAGAGCGCGAGGGCGAAGCGGAGCAGGGAGATCGGGCCGACGTCCTCGCCGATGCGCAGCGATCCCGCAGCGCCGGAGGCGACCCGCGCGTAGCGGATCGGGTTGATGACGGTCCACGGCGACTTGGCCTCGGCGCCGATCGACCCGATGACCTCCCGCTGGCTCTGCACGCGTTGGATGTCCTGGCTCTGGTAGGTGTGCCGGTTGCGTGAGTACGCCAGCGCGGTCTTGCCGTCGGCGTTCTGGCACCCCTTGTCGACGTCGAGCCCCGAATCCTTGTCCTTCAGCTTCGTCTTGGGGCAGATCTCGATGCCACCCAACGAGTCGACCACCTTGACGAGTCCGCCGAATCCGACCTCGACGTAGTCGTCGACGCGGATGCCGGTGCTGGTCTCGATCGTCTGCACCAACAGCTTCGGGCCGCCGATGGCGTAGGCGGCGTTGATCTTGGTGGTGCCGTTGCCGGGGATCGCGACGAGGGAGTCGCGGGGTATCGACATCAGCAGGGTCGGCCCGGAGCCGGTGTGCAGCAGCATGATGGTGTCGGTGCGCCCGCTGCCACCCTCGTCTCCGCCGGTGGACAGCTCCTTCTGCTCGGCCGTGGTCAGGCCGCGCCGGCTGTCCGAGCCCACCAGCAGGTAGGTGGTGCCGGGCTGGTCGCCGGGTCGGTCCCCGCCGGGATCGGCGTCGACCTTCTCGATCTTGCCCCACGCCCAGATCGGCACCGCGACGAGGAAGACGATCCACACGAGCACCACGATCCCGATGACCCGGCGCGTCGAGTGGCGCTTCCTGGGCCGCCGGGGCGGACGGCCGTCGCCGGTACGCCGTCCCGGTGGCGGCAGATTCGGTGGCGGCAGGTCCGAGCTGCTGCGAGGAGGACCCTGCCGGCCGGTGGGGGCGTCCGATGACGGCGACTGCCCGTAGAGCCAGTCGTAGTCGTTGCTGGAACCGGATTCGGGCATGGACTCGAAGGTACCGGAGCGCCGTGCACATCCCGCGTCCAAATCACCGCCCGCCCATCGGCGCGCCCTCAACCTCGACTAGAGGGTTGGTGTGGATACTGAGAAACGCCTGACGCCGTTCCCGGCTCATCCCCACTGTCTCTTCCCCACCGTGAGGGCACCATGTCTGACGTTCGATCGAGTGTGCTGGGCGGTTCGTACGACCGAGCCGCCGACGCCTCGGCCCGCATCCAGTTCCGGCGGGGTCTCACCCTGACCGTGATGACGCTCTTCATGCCCGGCTCGGCGCAGATGGTCACCGGGAACCGGAAGGTCGGGCGCATCGCAGTGCGCGTCTGGCTCGGTGTCGTCGCCACGGCCGTGCTGCTCCTGCTGATCTCGCTGACGTCGCGCCGCGGGATGTTCTCGCTGGCCACCAACACCCATCTGCTGACGGTCGGCAGGTGGTTGCTGATCGCCGGTGCCGCGGCGTGGGTCGCGCTGCTGGTCGACGCGTGGCGGCTCGCCCAGCCCCTGCACATGGAACGCAACCACCGGCTCTGGATGACCGGTCTCAACTCGGCGCTGTGCTTCGTCACGGCCGGCACCATGTTGTTCGCAGCCCACCTGGTCAACACCAGCAGCTCGGTGATCGGCACCGTCTTCGCGTCCAGCGACGTCTCCGGACCGTCCGGTGGCCGGTACAACGTGCTGCTGCTCGGCGGCGACTCAGGTCCGGACCGCAACGGCGTACGCCCCGATTCGCTGACCGTGGCGAGCATCGACCAGGACACCGGACGCACCGTCCTGATCGGCCTCCCACGCAACCTGCAGGACGTGCCGTTCCCGAAGGGGACCGTGATGGATCGCGAGTTCCCGAACGGCTTCAACTGTGCCGACGCCTGCTACCTCAACGGCATCAACACGTGGGCGAACGACCACGCCGACAAGTTTCCGGCCAGCTACGGCAAGCAGCCCGGCATCCGAGTCACCATGGAGGCCGTCCAGCAGATCACCGGGCTGAAGCTCAACTACCACGCGATGGTCAACATGCACGGCTTCAGCAAGCTCATCGACGCGGTCGGTGGCGTCACGATGAATGTCCGCCAGCGCACGGCGATCGGCGGGATCGGTTCCCCGATCCGCGGCTACATCGAGGCGGGCCGGCAGGACCTGACCGGCGACCAGGCCTTGTGGTACTCACGTTCACGGGTGTTGAACAACGACTTCTCGCGCATGGGCCGGCAGAAGTGCGTCATGACCGCGATGCTGCAGCAGCTGAACCCCAAGTCGGTCCTGCTCAACGCCGAGAAGATCGCCGAGTCGAGCAAGGCGCTGCTGACCACCGACATCCCGCAGCAGGACCTGGGGGCGTTCATGGACCTGGCGCTCAAGGCGAAGAGCCAGAAGATCTCCTCGGTCTCGCTGGTGCCGCCGGTGATCTACACCGGCAACCCCGACTACCGAAAGGTCCGTCGTCTCGTGTCCACCGCGATCGACCACGCCGAGGGTCGCGGGTCCGCGAGCAAGCCCGCCACCGGCCTGGTCGCCGCCAAGCTGTCGGTCCCGAAGATCGACGACGAGGACGACAAGGATCCGATGAAGGCGAACCAGAGCTCGGACCTCGCCGCAGCCTGCTGAAGAACCGGATCGACACCCGCGCGTCAGTCGGACTGAGATCTGGCCTCCTGTCAGTGATACTGATGCGTCACCTGATCGAACGAACGCAGGACAGCCATGTCGCACCGCGCCAACGTGTTGGCACGCGGCTACGAGGACTCGCACCTCGACTCGCCCCGTGTGCGCTTTCGTCGCGCGCTCGTGCTGGGACTGATGACGTTGGTCGTGCCGGGTTCGGCGCAGCTGGCCGTGGGTCGCAGGTGGATCGGGTACACGGCTCTGGTGATCTGGCTGATGGTCCTCGGCGGCGTCGGGTACGTGATGTGGCGGGCCCGCAGCGACAGGGCGGGGGTGATCGATCTGCTGACCGATCCGGACACGCTGCTGTTCCTGCGGGTCGGGATCATCGTCCTGGCCATCGGCTGGCTCGCGCTGTCCATCGACACCTGGCGGATCGCGCGCCCGCGGGGCCTTGCGTGGCCGCGCACCGCGCTGGTGATCCTCGTGAACGTGGCGATCATCGGTGGCGTCGCGGGCTCGGCCGCCTACGCCTCGCAGTTCCTGACCGAGACCCGCACGACGATCCAGCAGGTCTTCCCCGAGAACGTGCCCACCTCGGTGCCGCTCTCGGGCCGCTACAACATCCTGCTGATCGGATCGGACTCCGGTCCTGAGCGCACCGGCGTCCGGCCGGACTCCCTGACCGTGGCCAGCATCGACACGACGACCGGTCGCACCGTGCTGGTCTCGATGCCGCGAAATCTGCAGAACGTGCCGTTCCCGAAGCAGTCGCCGCTGCACGACGTGTACCCGGACGGGTACAACTGCGGCTCGGAGTGCCTGCTCAACGCGGTCAACACCGTGGGACGAGATCGTCCGGACCTGTACCCGGACAGCCAGGATCCGGGCCTCGACGCCACGATGGACGCGGTCCACGGGGTCACCGGCCTCAAGATCAACTACTACCTGATGGTGAACCTCAAGGGCTTCCGCACGCTCATCGACGCGCTCGGCGGGGTCCAGATGGACGTCAGGACCCGCATCGCGATGTTCGGGCACGACGACTCCTACAAGCAGACCTACATCGAGCCCGGGCTGCAGGAGCTGGACGGCAACCAGGCCCTCTGGTACGCCCGTAGTCGGGTGCAGTCCGACGACTACACCCGCATGGGACGTCAGAAGTGCCTGCTGGCCGCCATGCTCGAACAGCTCGATCCCGGCACCGCCGTCACCAACGCCGTCGGCATCGCGAAGTCCGGCAAGGAGCTGCTCAGCGGCAACATGCCGCGCGCGGAGCTGGGCAAGTTCGCCGACCTGGCCCTGCGGTCACGCAGTGAGAAGATCGTCACCGTCTCGCTCGTCCCACCCGAGGTCGACGTGGCGAATCCGGACTTCCCCAGCATCAAGAGGTCGATCGACCGGGCCATCACCCGCTCGGAGCAGGCGTCGAGCACGGACTCGACCCCGGCGCCGCGGCCGTCATCCAGCACCACGACGCCGGAGTCCGACGAGGACACCCAGCGGTCGGCCAACAACGTGGACGACCTGCGCGCTGCCTGCTGAGCGAGCCGGCCCGACCTCCGTGGCTAGCCCCGATGCTTGGGTGCGGCCCGCTTGGGAGGCTGGGCCGCGGGATCGGACGCCGCCGTGGGGGAGGCCTCCGACGGCGGGGTTGCGTGCTCAGCAGGCGGAGTTGCGGGCTCTTCAGGCGGTGCTGTCTTCGCCGCGGGCGGTGCCTTCTTCTTCGCCGGGGTGGTGGTCTTGGTGGACGAACCCCCGGTCTGCGACTCCTCGTACGCCTTGACGACGTCCTCGGCGGGACCATCCATCATGAGCGTGCCCTGGTCGATCCAGATCGCGCGCGTGCAGGTGTCCAGGATCGAGCGCATCGAGTGGCTGACCAGGAACACCGTTCCGGCATCGTCGCGAATCTCGCGGATCCGGGCTTCGCTGCGATCGCGGAAGTTGCGGTCCCCCACGGCCAGCGCCTCGTCGACGATCAAGATCTCGTGAGTTCGTGCTGTGGCGATGGCAAACTTCAACCGTGCCGTCATGCCCGAGGAGTAGGTGCGCATCGGCAGCTCGATGAAGTTGCGGATGCCCGAGAAGTCAACGATCTCGTCGTAGCGTCGCTCGACCTCCTCCAGGCTGAGGCCGAGGGCCAGGCTGCCGAGGATGACGTTGCGCTCGCCCGACAGATCCTTGATCAAGGCGGCTCCGACGCCGAGCATGCTGGGTCGAGCCGCTGCGTAGATCGAGCCCTTCGCGGTCGGGGTCAGACCGACGATCGCCCGCATGAGGGTGGACTTGCCCGATCCGTTGGTGCCGATCACGCCGATGCTGTCGTTCTCGTAGGCCGTGAACGAGATGCCCTTGAGTGCGCGCACCGTGCGGGTCTTGCGGGTGCGCTGGAGCAGGCGTTTTCCCGCGTCGGCGCCAGTCGCCTTCTTTCCGGTGGCGAGCACCTTGTACTCCACGTGCACGTCGTCGACGATGACGACGGGCTTGCGGCCGTCAGTCGGTGCGTCCATACCGCTCCTCAGCAGCCCAGAAGAACAAGATGCCCACCGCCAGCATCCCGAAGGACCACAGTGCGATGTACACCCAGTACTCGCCGGGGATCAGGTACTCCGGTCCCTTGAGCAAGATGGCTCGTCCCAGTGTCAGGAACTCGTGGATCGGCTGCACGTCGGCGATCTTGCGGACGATGGAGTCCTCACCGAAGCGCTGCGCGACACTGAAGAACACGCCCGACGTGTAGAAGAAGAACCGCGACACGAAGGGCAGCAGCTGCGTCAGGTCGCGGAAGTGGACGGTCAGGCGGGCGGTGATGAGGGTCAGACCGGTGTTGAACACCGTGAACAGCGCGATGAGCGGGATCATCAGCAGCCACTGCAGGGTCGGGTAGCTGCCGTAGACGATCGCGACGAGCGCCATGATGGCGAGCATCGGGATCAGCTGCATCAGACGCTGGCCCACCAGGGCCAACGGCAACGACATCCGGGGAAAGCTGAGGCTCTGCACGAGAGCGGAGTTCGAGGTGATCGACTTGGCGCCGGTGGTGAAGCAGGTCGAGAAGTACTCGAACATCAGGACTCCGATGACCAGGAACGGCACGAAGTCCTCGATGCCTCGCCGGGTCTGCAGCAGCACACCGAACACGAGTCCGTACATGCCAGCGTTGAGCAGCGGCTTGAGCACCACCCACCCCATGCCGAGCCGGTTGCGTCCGTTCTCGGCCTCCAGCCGGTACCGGGCGAGGGAGTAGATGAATTCCCGCCGCTGCCACACCTCGGCCAGGTACGCCCCCAGCGGCGGCCGCCCGCCGACCCGGTGGAGGCCCGCGCGCGCCGCATCGTCGGCGATCGTCATCGGATTCCCTACTGTTCGCCTGACATGTCCGTGCCTGACCCGGATGGCTCGTCCGAGCGGCAGGTCGAGTGTAGTGGATGCGTCAGGCGATGGCCGCGCACTCCTGCGCCGCGATGCGGGCCATGGCGGCAGGCGTCGCGGCAGCGACCACGACCAGCGATCCGCCCCCCGAGCACGCTGCCACGATGAGCTCCGCGTCGCGCCTGGTACCGCCCGGTTCCACCAGCAGCCTGCGGGGGTCGGGGGCGCAGGATCCGATCAGCTCGGCATGGGTGGTGCTGGCGCCGGCCAGGTCGAGGGCGACGGTGTCAGGAGTCGGCGGATCGAACGACTCGAAGTGGTCCCCGTGCCCCGGCACCTCGACAGCGAGATCGAGGAATCCGGCAGGCGGCGTCGCGAACGGGCCGCCGAGCGGGCGCAACGACGCGGCCAGCCGCACGGTCTCCGCCGCGACCAGGTCAGGTCCGCTCACGCCGATGTCGGCGTCCCGGTCGGTGATGATCGCACCGATGTTCCACACCGACAGCAGCCAGATGAACGACTGCCAGTGCGTGGGCAGCCCGACGCGCACCCGGGTGCCCGGCCCCGCGTCGAGATCATCGACCAGCAGGTTGGAGGTCTTGGCCACCCAGTTGGCGGTCGTGGTGCCGCTGAGCTCGATGCGCTCACCGGTTCGTTCGTCGTAGTAGGTGAGCAGGGGAGCGGCGGGATTCCGCAGCCCCTCGAGCAGACGATCGAGAGTGGTCATGACGCCATGCTAGGAGCCGGGTGCGGCGCCAGATGGACGGCCCGACATCGCGGGCAACACGCCGTCATGTCAACAAAGGCGATCATTTGGCTTGACTTGTGCGTCCGACAGGCGTGTAATTCCACACATGTCATTCGATCTGGGTCTTCCGCTGGAGTCCGACG
>JBBSRN010000028.1:0-15182 GCA_038242985.1 Propionibacteriales bacterium
CGACCACGTCCGCACCGGCGGCGACCAGGTCGATGCCGTGCTGCACCGCGGTGCCCGCGTCGAGCCAGCGGCCACCGTCTGAGAACGAGTCGGGGGTCACGTTGACCACGCCCATGACCAGGCAGCGGCCGGTGGGCAGGTGGTCGAGCGTCATCAGCGCGCGGTGATGAGGCCCATGGCCTCGGCTCGGGTGGTCGAGTCACGCAGCTGACCGCGGACCGCGCTGGTGACGGTCTTGGCGCCGCCCTTGCGCACGCCACGCATGGCCATGCACAGGTGCTCGGCCTCGATCACGACGATCACGCCGCGCGGGCTGAGGATGTTGACGATCGCCTCGGCGATCTGGGTGGTGAGTCGCTCCTGGACCTGGGGCCGACGGGCGTAGACGTCGACGAGCCGGCCGAACTTGGACAGGCCGGTCACGCGTCCACCGCCGTCGGGGATGTACCCCACGTGGGCGACCCCGAAGAACGGCACCAGGTGGTGCTCGCACATCGACCACAGCTCGATGTCCTTGACCAGGACGAGCTCGGAGTGACCGACGTCGAACTCGGCGGTCAGCACCTCCTCCGGTGTCTGGTCCAGGCCCGCCAGCAGCTCGACGTAGGACTTCGCCACCCGTTTGGGGGTGTCACGCAGCCCGTCGCGGTCCGGATCCTCGCCGACGGCGATCAACAGCTCGCGGACCGCCGCCTCGGCGCGCGGGACGTCGACGCTCATGAGCGGTTCGCGTGGACGTCGGGACCCGCGGGCGGCGACGCGTCGGGGCCCGAGTCGGGCCCGATGACCACAGGCGTGCCGTTCTTGCCGGCGTACGAGCGCCCTTCGACCGTCGGCACGGGCGGCCGACTCGACGGCACGCGAGTGTCCGAACCGGTCCAAGCGGGCCGGATGTCGCGCCGGTTCAACGGCTCGAAGATGCGGGCGACCTGCGTCTTGTCGAGCGTCTCCTTCTCGAGCAGCTCGGTGACCAGCGCGTCCAGCACGTCGCGGTTCTCGGCGAGGATGTCGAAGGCCTCCTGGTGGGCCGTGCTGATCAGCCGGTTGATCTCCTGATCGACGATCGCGGCAACGGATTCGGAGTAGTTGCGCGAATGGCCGATGTCGCGGCCGAGGAACGGCTGCCCCTCGGTCTCGCCCAGCTGCACCGCGCCGAGGCGCTCGGTCATGCCGTACTGGGTGACCATGGCTCGCGCGACGCTGGTGGCCTTCTCGATGTCGTTGCCGGCGCCGGTGGTGGGGTCGTGGAACACCAGCTCCTCGGCTGCCCGGCCGCCCAGCATGTAGGCCAGCTTGTCCAGCAGCTCGGCCCGGGTCTGGCTGTACTTGTCCTCATCGGGCAGCACCATGGTGTAGCCGAGGGCCCGCCCGCGCGGCAGGATCGTGATCTTGTGCACGGGATCGCTCTGCGGCAGGGCCGCGGCGACCAAGGCGTGGCCGCCCTCGTGGTAGGCCGTGATGAGCCGTTCCTTCTCGTTCATCAGACGGCTTCGCCGCTGAGGTCCGGACATCACGCGGTCGATGGCCTCATCCAGTGCCGCGTCGTCGATGACCTTCGCGTTGTTGCGGGCCGTGAGCAGCGCGGCCTCGTTCAGGACGTTGGCGAGATCGGCACCGCTGAAGCCTGGCGTGCGACGGCCGACGGCCTCGAGGTCGACGTCGGGGCCGAGCGGCTTGCCGCGTGCGTGGACCTTGAGGATCTGGGTGCGGCCGGCCAGGTCCGGCGCGTCCACACCGATCTGTCGGTCGAAGCGACCCGGGCGCAGCAGCGCCGGATCGAGCACGTCAGGGCGGTTGGTGGCAGCGATCAGGATGACACCGCCGCGCACGTCGAAGCCGTCCATCTCGACCAGCAGCTGGTTGAGGGTCTGCTCGCGCTCGTCGTGGCCACCGCCCATGCCGGTGCCGCGGTGGCGTCCGACAGCGTCGATCTCGTCGATGAACACGATGGCCGGGGCGTTCTCCTTGGCCTGCTCGAACAGATCGCGGACGCGGCTGGCGCCGACGCCGACGAACATCTCGACGAAGTCGGAGCCGGAGATCGAGTAGAACGGGACGCCGGCCTCGCCAGCGACCGCGCGGGCCAGCAGGGTCTTGCCGGTGCCGGGAGGTCCGTACAGCAGCACGCCCTTGGGGATCTTGGCGCCGACGGCCTGGAACTTGGCCGGCTCGGCGAGGAACTCCTTGATCTCACCGAGCTCCTCGATGGCCTCGTCGCAACCGGCGACGTCGGCGAAGGAGGTCTGGGGGGTGTCCTTGCTCATCAGCTTCGCCTTGGACTTGGCGAACTTCATGACGCCGGCCCCGCCGCCCTGCATGCGCGTCATGATGAACAAGAAGATGCCGATGAACAGCAGGATCGGGACGATCGAGATCAGGAGGCCCCCGAGGGTGTTGCCGGACGCGACCTCGACGTCGAAGCTCTTGAGCTTCTTGGCCTGGACGAGCTTCTCGGCGCGCTCGGTCAGCACTTCGCCCTGGCCCAGCAGGAACTTGGACTTGACCTGCTTGTCGTTGGTCAGCGTGGCGCGAATGGCCTGATCGCCGTCGACGAACTTGACCTCCTTGACCTTGCCCGCGTCGAGGTAGCCGATCATCGTCGCGGTCTTGACCTCCTTGTAGCCGTCCTGACCTGAGGAGAAGTTGATGGCTGTCAGCACCACGATGGCAATGACGGCGATCCAGAGCCAAGGGCCCTTCGCGAGGCGTTTGAGGTTCATGGGGTGGGCGTGGAGATGTCCACTACTCCTTGTGCTCGTGGGAATCCCGACGGTACAGGGTGCTGCACACGCCTCGCTTCGCTCGGCGCTCCGGCGACTCCGTCGCCGCCGGGCTTCGCCCGGGTGCCTTGCCTCGCTGGCGCTCGGCCCGTGGTCCCCGAACCGTTGTGGTTTCGATGGATCTGTTCTGACCTCACGAATACACGTGCGGGGCGAGGGTGCCGATGCAGCGCAGGTTGCGGTACTTCTCGGAGTAGTCGAGGCCGTAGCCCACGACGAAGGCGTTGGGGATGTCGAAGCCGACGTACTTCACGTCGATCTCGGTCTTCACCGCCTCCGGCTTGCGGAGCAGGGTGGCGATCTCGACCGAGGCCGGGCCACGCGAGCGCAGGTTGGTCAGCAGCCACGACAACGTGAGACCGGTGTCGATGATGTCCTCGACGATCAGCACGTCGCGGCCCTGGAGATCGGAGTCCAGATCCTTCAGGATGCGGACGACACCGGAGGACTTGGTGCCTGACCCGTAGGACGACACCGCCATCCAGTCCATCTCGACGTGGCGGTCGAGGCTGCGAGCCAGGTCGGCCATGACCATGACGGCGCCCCGGAGCACCCCCACGAGCAGCAGCTCGCGGCCGGCGTAGTCGCGATCGATCTCCGCTGCCATCTCCTGGAGCCGGCTGAGGATCTGCTCCTCGGTGAACAGGGTCTGGTCAAGCTCGAGGTCGCCCTCGACGTGCGATTGGTCCACAGAGATCAGCCTCCCACACGATCGGGCAGGACGGGCGGTTGACCATGACGGCCGGAGTCCGGGCTGGCGATGCTCACCGGCTGCTGGTGGCGGTGAAGTCGAGCGCCCCGCTGACACGTCGGCACGACACGGCGCCGGGAAGCTCGATCCACTGCTGCCCGTGCCAGTCGGTGACCAGCCGGTCCAGCTCGCCGATGTGGCGGGCACTCAGCTCATCGGCCCGCGCTCCCGCATCGAGCGCGGCCCGCCGGATGACCCGCGAGCGGATCGCGGGGGCCATCTGCACGAGTCGATCGACCTGCAAGGTGTGCGCGGCTGCGGCGAGCTCATCGAGGTGGTCCACGTCGGCCCGTACCTGGGCCGCGGTGCGGCCGAGCGCCTCGGCCACCCCGCCGCCCAGCACGTCCTCCAGCAGGGGCAGCACCTCGTGCCGCAGCCGTACCCGCCGGAAGGCGGGATCGGTGTTGTGCGGATCGTTCCACCAGGTGAGGCCGTGGACCCGGCAGATCCGCTCCGTGTCGACACGTCCGAGCTCGAGGAAGGGCCGCCGGAAGATGCCGGACCGCGGCATCATGCCGGCGATGGAACGGGGCCCGGAGCCGCGACCGAGACCGAGCAGCACGGTCTCGGCCTGGTCGTCGCGGGTGTGGGCGAGCAGCACCGCGTCGACCGGCTCGCGGGTCAGGGCCGCCAGTCGCGCCTGCCGTGCAGCAGCCTCCGGCCCTCCCGACCCGGTGACCTGGACCTGCTCGACGCGCGCGGGGACCTGGAGCTCGGTCAGCTCAGCGACAGCGAGTCGAGCGATCTCCGCCGAGCCGGTCTGCAGGCGATGGTCCACCACGATCGCGGTCAGGTCCAGATCCGCACCGCGCGCGACGAAGCTGGCGACGGCGGCCAGCGCCAGGGAGTCCGCTCCGCCGGACACCCCGACCACGACCCGGCTGCCCGGCGTCAGGTCGACCAACGCCGCGCGAAGGACGAGCCGGGCCATCGCGACGACAGGATCGAGTGCACCACCCATGGCGTCGTGGATCAGGCGTGCACCCGGGAGACCCAGGTGGCCGGTTCGAGGATCTCCGCACGGGTGGGCAGATTCTCCGCCTCGGCCCACACGGCGTTGAAGCCGTCCATGCCGACGGTGTCGAGGGCATGCCGCACGAAGATCGCGCCGTCGCGATACTGGCGCATCTTCGCGTCGAGCCCGAGCAGCCGGCGGATCAGTCGATCGATCCCGCCGGCGCCCTGGCGACGTTGGGTGAACTTGCGGCGGATCTGGGCCACCGAGGGGATCACCTCGGGCCCGACATCGTCCATGACCACGTCGGCGTGGCCCTCGAGCAACGACATGACGCCGGTCATCTGATCGACGATCTGGCTCTGGCGCTCGTTCTGGAACATCGAGGTCAACGACGCCTCAGGATCGCCCTTGGCGACCTTGACCGCCTCGGACAGGGCGTGCTGGACCATGGCCGACATCGCCTGCGGATCCAGATCGGTGGCGTCGATGAACTGCGCCATCAAGCCCCTCAGGTGCTCGCGCAACCACGGGACACCGGTGAACTGGACCCGGTGGGTCTCCTCGTGCAGGCACACCCACAGGCGGAAGTCGTGCGGGTCGACCTGCAGCTGCCGCTCGGCCGCGACGATGTTGGGCGCCACCAGCAGCAGGCGGCCGCCTTCGCCGCGCGGACCGGTCCAGAACGGATCGAACTGACCGAGCACCTTGCTCGACATGAACGACATCAGTGCGCCGAGCTCGGCGCCGCTGACCTTCTCGCCGACCGAGCGGGCCAGTCCGGTCGGCAGCTTGCCGGCGTCGGCGAGCTTCGCGTTGACCGGTTCCATCATCAGCTGGAACGTCGACAGGTTCGCCTCGACCCAGCGCGGCCGGTCGACCACCAGCACCGGCGATGGCGCACCCAGCGCGTGTGTGGCGTGCAGCCCGGTGAACTCGCGGACCGGCGCCTCGGACCGATGCGCGCCGGCGCGCAGCTCCTCGACCGCCTCGGCGACCTCGGCAGCGGACAGGTCCGGCCCGGGCTTCGACAGTCGCGTGGCCGTGGCCTGCGCGAGCCTCCAGTCGATCATGCGACCACGGTACGGCCAGCAGCGCACTCTGGTCGGTCAACGGTCCTGATCAGCCGCATGAGCGCCGGCGTCAGCCGCAGGAACACCGTGCGACGGCGGTCGCCACGTCGTCGACAGCGGACTGCGCGGCCAGCGACTTCATCTGGTCGGCGTCGTCGGTCATGACGGCGAAGACCACCGGCCTGCCGTCGGCATCCACCGCGTAGCCGGCCAGGGAGTGCACACCGGTGAGCGTGCCGGTCTTGGCGCGCACCAGTCCGCGGGTGGCCCGGTCGAATCTGGTGGCCAGGGTGCCGCTGAACCCGCTGACCGGCAGGTCGTCGATGACTGCCGCGCCCCGGGAGGTGGCCAACGAGGCACGGACGACGTCGACCAGCGTGGTGGGTGAGATCAGGTTGCGTCGCGACAGACCGCTGCCGTCGTAGAGCCTCAGTCCGGCCGTGTCGACCCCGGCCGCCTTCAGCGCGGCGGTCACCGACTGAGCGCCGCCCACGAAGGTGGCCGGGCGCTCCGCCGCGATCGCTGTCTGCCGCAACATCACCTCGGCGGCCTCGTTGTCGCTGGTGCGCACCAGCGCCTCGACGATCTGCGCCGCCGTGGCGCTGCGCACCGTCGCGAGCGTCGCGGCGTCCTGGGGCGCCGCGGTGCCGGCGACGTCGCCGGTGACCTTCACCCCGGCGTCGCCCAGCAGGTCCGCGAAGCGGTCCGCCGCGGACTGTGCCGGATTCGACGAACGGATCCCGTCGGTGACGCCCTGGTCGACCCACAGCGCGGCGACCGGGGTGACGACGTTGCCGGGCACGTAGTCGTCCTCCCACGTCGGACTGATCGACGGACCGGAGAAGAGCGTGTCGTCGAAGCCGAGCCGCACGGAGGTGCGACCGGCGTCCTTCAGGGCGGTGGCGGTCTTCTCCGCCAGCGTCTTGAGCTCGGCGCGCTCGACGCGCATCGAGCCCTTGCCGCGGGTGGCGGTCAGGTACGGATCGCCGCCGCCGACCAGCACGATGCGTTCACCGGCATCGACGACGGAGGTCTCGAAACGCTTCTGCGGATCGATGGTGGCGAGAGCGGCGAAGCCGGTGAGCAGCTTGGTCGTCGACGCGGGGGTGAAGGCGCCGTCGCCGACAGCCGCGACCGGGCTCGTGCCGGCGGGGGCGGCTGCGGCGAATCCCACGTGCGGACCGAGCACCCCGTCGCTGAGCTGCGCATCGACGGCGGCCACCACCGCCTCCGGGTCGATCGCGGACAGGGCCGGCTGCGGCGAGGTCGCCGTGGGCGCGGGCCCGCCGGCGCGGAGACCCGGCGGCGCGATGACGTTGGACGGGCCGCAGGATCCGTCGCAGATGATCGGATTGAGTCGGCCGTCCTGCCACGCGGACCGGCCCGCGACCGCTCCGCCGGCCACCACGAGGATCATCAGGAGGGCGACGAGCAGACGCACGCCTCCACGCCCTCGCGTGTTGGACCCCCTGCCGGGCCTCGCAGCTGCCACGTGCGCCAGACTATAGACACCGATTCGTTGGCTCCGCTGCCTGTGCGTGGCGCCCACCCCAGCCCCCCAGGAGGCAGCCGTGATCTTCGACGTGACCGTGGAGATTCCCAAGGGCGAGCGCAACAAGTACGAGGTGGATCACGCGACACACCGCATCCGGTTGGACCGCACGCTGTTCACCTCGACGCAGTACCCGGCCGACTACGGCTACATCGACGACAGCCTGGGACTCGACAGCGATCCGCTCGACGCCCTCGTGCTGCTGCCGTCACCGACGTTCCCGGGGTGCGTCATCACCTGCCGCGCCATCGGCATGTTCCGGATGACCGACGAGGCCGGCGGCGACGACAAGGTGCTGTGCGTGCCGGCGACCGATCCGCGCCAGGAGCACCTGCGCGACATCCACCACGTGCCCGAGTTCGACCGCCTCGAGATCGAGCACTTCTTCACCGTCTACAAGGACCTGGAGCCCGGCAAGTCGGTCGAGGGATCAGTGTGGACCGGCCGGGTCGAGGCAGAGGCCGAGATCGAGGCGAGCTTCGCCCGCTTCAAGGAAAACGGCGGCTACTGAGCAAGCCGGACGGCCGCGGAGCCGGCTCCCACGGACGACTGCACGAGGCCCCGACGATGACCCGGAACCGGGCCGGTCACTGCAACAGTGCCCGCACGGCGTCGGCGAACACGCCGACGTCCACGGTGTGGTCGATCGAGCGGAGCGCACCGAGCCCGATGCCGAGGCTGAGCAGTGCGGTGGCCGCGCGGTCCACCGGCAGGCGGAGCTCGACGCCCGCCTCGCTGGTGACCTGACCGATGAGGATCTCGATGGTCTCGCGGATCTCGCGGTGCCGGGCCTTCAGGGCGCCGGCCACGTAGGGACTCTGGCGGGACACGGCCCCGAACTCTGACTCCAGTGCCGCCCAGCGCGGTTGTCCGAGGCCCTCGCGAGCCCAGTCCGCGAAGGCGGCGATGCGGTCGTCGATGTCGCCGTCGCCGGAGAACGCCGCCATGACTCCCTCGATCTGCTGGCCGTGGATGCTGTCGAGCACGGCCATGCACAGCTCCTCCTTGCCGGCGAAGTTGGAGTACACCGCGCCCTTGGAGAATCCGGCCCGCAGCGCCACCTTGTCCAGCGACGTGGCGGCGTAGCCGTCGGCCAGGAACATCTCGCAGGCCACCTCGATGAGCCTGCGTCGGGTCTGCGCCTGACGCTGCGCCCTCGTTCCGCTCGAGCCGTCGACCGTCACGGTGCCTCCTGTCGTGTGCTCTTGCCAGCCTTCCAGATACCGATAGTATCTGAAGGTGATCACCCACGACATCATCATCATCGGCACCGGCTTCTCCGGCATGGGCATGGCCATGAAGCTGCGCGATTCCGGTCGCGAGGACTTCCGCGTCCTGGAGAAGGCGCACGACGTCGGTGGCACGTGGCGCGACAACACCTACCCGGGCTGCGAGTGCGACATCCCGAGCCACATGTACTCCTTCTCCTACGAGCTGAACACCGACTGGAGCAAGAGCTACTCCGGCCAGCAGGAGATCTGGGACTACATGCGCACCGTGGCCGACGACCAGGGCATCCGCCCCTTCATCGACTTCGGGGTCGAGGTCACCGGCGCCGCCTGGGACGACGATCGCAAGCGGTGGACCGTGCAGACCACCAGCGGCGACACCTATGACTGTCGCGTGCTGGTCGCCGGCGTGGGCGGGTTGCACATCGCGAACATCCCCGAGATCGAGGGTGCTGACTCATTCGCAGGCCCCAGATTCCATTCCTCGTCGTGGGACCACTCGGTGGACCTGGCAGGCAAGAAGGTGGTCGTGATCGGCACCGGCGCCAGCGCGATCCAGTTCCTGCCGATCATCGCGGAGGAGACCGGACACCTCACGGTCTTCCAGCGCACTCCCCCGTGGGTGCTCCCCAAGAAGGACCGGCCCACGGCCCAGTGGCGCAAGACGGTGTTCGACACCGTCCCGGGCGTCCATCGGGCCTACCGCAACGTCCTGTACTGGACGCTGGAGTCGCGGGCGATCGGATTCAACGGGCACCTGAACTTCCTGCCGCTCGCCGAACGCGTCGTCAAGCGCCACCTCGCGAAGGCCGTGCCGGACGCCGAGCTGCGTCGCCAGCTGACGCCGGACTACCGGCTCGGCTGCAAGCGCGTGCTGCAGTCGAACACCTACTACCCCACGTTCATGCGAGACGACGTCGACCTGAACACCAGCGGCGTCACCGAGATCGTCAGCGACGGCGTCATCGACGGCAACGGCGTCAAGCACGAGGCCGACGTCATCATCTACGGCACCGGCTTCCACGTCATCGACGCGTTCGACTACCTCGACATCCGGGGGCGTGACGGCGCCGATCTCTCGGCCCAGTTCCGCGAGCACGGCGTCGAGACCTACATGGGGATCATGGTCAACCGGTTCCCGAACCTGGCGTTCATGCTCGGACCCAACACCGCGCTCGGGCACAACTCGGTGGTCTTCATGATCGAGCAGCAGACGAAGTTCATCGTCAAGCTGATCGAGGAGATGGACGCGCGCGGCGCCGTCGCCGCCGAGCCCACGCTGGCCGCGCAGACCGAGTTCAACACCGAGGTCCAGCGCCTGGTCGAGAAGGGCGTCTGGACCCAGGGCGGCTGCACGAGCTGGTACCTCGACAGCCACGGCAAGAACCGGACCATCTGGCCCAAGTTCACGTTCCAGTACTGGTGGGAGACACGCCGGATCAACGCACCGGACTTCGCGTGGTCCGAGCGTGAGCGCGAGACAGTGTCCGCCTGATGGCACGCCGCCGCGGGCGCGAACGGTACGACCAGGACGCCTACGACATCCCGGCCGGACCGGACCAGAGCCCGTGGCGCTCCACCCGGACGTTCATGCGTCACCGGTACGGGGCCGTGCCGAGGTTGCACGAGCAGTTCGGCGACACCTTCGCGATCGACCTGCTGCCCGGGCCGCGAACCATGGTCATCTTCTCCGACCCGGCCGACATCAAGGAGATCTTCGCCGCCGACCCCAGCCAGTTCCACGCCGGTGAGGGCAACGCCATCCTCAAGCCGGTCATGGGCGAGCACTCGGTGCTGCTGACCGACGACGGCGCGCACCAGCGGGCACGCAAGCTGTTGATGCCCGCCTTCAGCGGATCGGCGATGCGCGGCTACCAGCCACTGGTCGAGGGCATCGCCAAGGCCGCTGTCGACACGTGGCGCGACGGCGAGCTGCTGTCGACGCTCGATCGCATGAACGCGATCACCCTGGACATCATCTTGCAGGTGGTGTTCGGCGTGACCGATGAGGACCACCTCGCCGAGCTGCGTCCCCGGGTCAATCGCATGGTCGACGTCGACGCGCGGATGCTGTTGGCCTGGATCTACCCGCCGCTGGCGCGCCTGCCACCGTGGCGCGGGTACTTCGCCAACCAGACCGAGGTCGACCGGCTGCTCTATGCCCAGATCCGCGAACGTCGGGCCGCCACCGATCTCGATGCGCGCGACGACGTCCTGTCACGACTGCTCCGGGTCGGCGACGACACGTCCGCGCCCGGCGAGCCCGGCGAGGCACCGCTGTCCGATGAAGAGCTGCGCGACCAGCTCGTCACCCTCCTGCTGGCCGGCCACGAGACGACGGCCTCGGCACTCACCTGGACGCTGCACGAGCTGGGGTGCCATCCGGACTTGCTGGCCCGGGCGATCCGGGCGGCCGACTCAGGCGACGACGCCTACCTGGAGGCGTGCCTCAAGGAGTCGATGCGGGTGCACCCGATCATCGACTTCGTGGCCCGCACCCTCAAGAGCGACCAGGTCGTCGGCGGTCGCCGGCTGCCCCGGGGCGTCACCGTCACACCGTCCATCATGCTGTCGCACAGTCGGGAGTCCAGCTGGGCCGACGCGCACCGCTTCGACCCCGACCGCTTCCTGCCCGAGCGCACCGGCGGTGACAAGATCGCAGCCAACACGTGGATCCCGTTCGGCGGCGGGGTGCGCCGGTGCATCGGCGCTGCGTTCAGCCTCATGGAGGGCACCGTGGTGCTGCGTGAGGTGCTGCAGCGCTTCGAGGTGCACGCCGACCAGCCGTCCCCGACGCTCCTGCGCAACATCACCAACGTGGCTGCCGATCGCGCGCCTCTGCACCTCACCGCCCGCTGACCGCGGGCCGCGACGGGCACCTGAGGAACCACTCGCACTCCGATACCGTCGCCCCATGAGCCATGTCGCGTCCGACCCCGACTCCACGACGCCGGTGGGCGTGACCGCCGACGCGCTGGCCGGGCTGCGGCGCTGGAACCTCGGGCTGACCGCCCTGCACGCGCTCCAGGCCATCGCCATCCTCGTGCTCGGCAACGGCTTCGCCATCGCCGTCACCTCCACCTACCCCACCGGTCCGCCCGGTGCCGAGCCGCCCGCGCCGTCGCCGGTGTTCGACGTGTCCATCGCGCTGGCCATCGCGGTCTTCTTGTTCCTCGCGGCGGCCGACCACCTGGTGACCGCGACCGCGGCACGCGGCACGTACGAGTCCGACCTGCGATCGGGCATCAACCGCTTCCGGTGGGCGGAGTATTCGATCAGCGCGACGATCATGATCGTCCTGATCGGCTTCTACTTCGGCATCACCGACGTCACCGCCGTCATCGCGGTCATCGGCGCGAACGTCGCCATGATCTTCTTCGGCTGGCTGCAGGAACGGATGAACCCGCCCGGCAGGACGACCACCACGATGCTGCCGTTCTGGTTCGGCACGATCGCCGGCGCCGCACCGTGGGTGGCCATCGTGGTCAATCTGGTGGGTTCGGACGGCGCACCCGGATTCGTGATCGGCATCTTCGTGTCGCTGCTGATCTTCTTCTCGACCTTCGCGGTGAACCAGTGGTTGCAGTACCGGCAGATCGGGCCGTGGCGCAGCTACGCCTTCGGCGAGAAGGTCTACCTCGTGCTCAGCCTCGCCGCCAAGTCGGCTCTCGCGTGGCAGATCTTCGCCGGTTCGCTGGCGTCCTGACGTCGCCCGCCGAGGGCCTCAGAGCGGACCGACGGCCGTCACGGTGACGGCCGGTTCGCCCTGCTCGTCGGAGGCCGACAGGTCCACGGTGGCGCTGATGCCCCAGTCGCGATCGCCCTCGGGGTCCTCGAACACCTGACGGACCGACCACGTCTCGGGGCCCTCGGTGACCATGAACAGCTGCGGGCCACGCGCTTCGGGACCGGTGCCGATCACCTCACCACCGGACGCCGTGTACTCCTCGCGGTAGGCGGCCATCGCGTCCATCCAGGCCGCGGCGTTCCACCCGTCCCCCGCGTCGAGGTCGTCCAGCGCGCTCCATCGGCCGAAGGCGGCCAGCTCGACCCGGCGGAACATCGCGTTGCGCACCAGCACCCGAAACGCCCGCGGATTGCCGGTCAGTGGTCGCGGCGGTGCACCCGACTCCATGCGCGGACGCACGTCGGCGGGATCGGTGCCGGGGGTGATCAGCTCCTCCCACTCATCGAGCAGGCTGGAGTCGGTCTGGCGGACGAGCTCGCCGAGCCACTCGGTGATGTCCTCCAGCTCCTCGTTGCGCGCGCTCTGCGGGACAGTTCGCCCCAGCGTCTTGTAGACGTCCGACAGGTAGCGCAGCACCATCCCCTCCGATCGCGCGAGCTGGTAGTCCGAGACCAGCTCGCTGAAGGTCATGGCCCGCTCCCACATCTCGCGCACGACCGACTTGGGTCGCAGCTCGTGGTCGGCGACCCACGGGTGTCCCGTGCGATAGGTCTCGTAGGCGGCCTCCAGCAGGTCGCGCAACGGCTGCGGGTGCTCGACCTCCTCCAGCAGCTCCATGCGTTCGTCGTACTCGATGCCGTCCATCTTCATCTCCGCGACAGCCTCGCCCCGGGCCCGATGACGCTGGGCCCGGATGATCGGCCGAGGATCGTCGAGGGTCGCCTCGATGACCGACACGACGTCGAGGGTGTAGGTGGGGTCCTCGCGATCAAGCAGCTCCAGGGAGGCGACGGCGAACGGGGACAGCGGCTGGTTGAGCGCGAAGTTGGCCTGCAGATCGACCGTCAGCCGCAGGGTGCGCCCCCCAGGATTGGGCACCGAGTCGGAAGGATCGACCGGCTCGACCACGTCACCGGCGATCAACGCCTCGATGATCGCGTCGACCTCGGCCAGCAGCCGATCCTGCGACTCCTCGGTCTCCCCGCTCTCCCGGATCAGTCGGGTCAGGGACGCGCGGGCATCACCGGACCGATGCAGCACGTCGAGCACCATGGCGTGGCTGACCCGCATGCGCGAGACCAGCGGCTCCGGCGTTCCGGTGGACAGCTTGTCGAAGGTGCCCTCACCCCACGAGACGTATCCCTCGGGCGGCTTCTTGCGCTGGATCTTCTTGATCTTCTTGGGGTCGTCGCCAGCCTTGCGCACCAGCCGCGCGTTCTCGATCTCGTGCTCGGGCGCCTCGACCACCACGTGCCCGATGGTGTCGAAGCCGGCGCGGCCGGCCCGTCCGGCGATCTGTTGGAACTCGCGCACCTGCAGCTGGCGCTGGCGGGTCCCGTCGTACTTGGACAGCCCGCTGAACAGGACCGTGCGGATCGGCACGTTGATGCCGACGCCGAGCGTGTCGGTGCCGCACACGACCTTCAGCAGGCCCTGTTGCGCCAGCGTCTCGACGAGGCGGCGGTAGCGCGGCAGCATGCCGGCGTGGTGCACCCCGACGCCGGCGCGCACCAGTCGCGAGAGCGTCTTGCCGAAGGCCGAGGAGAACCGGAAGTCGCCGAGGTGGTCGGCGATGACGTCGCGCTCCTCGCGAGTGGCGATCTTGACGCTGGTCAGCGCCTGGGCCCGCTCGAGGGCCGACGCCTGGGTGAAGTGCACGACGTAGACCGGGGTCTGGCGGGTCTCGATCAGCTGTTCCAGCGTCTCGTGCACCGGTGTCGTGACGTACTCGCTGACCAGCGGGACGGGTCGCTCGGTCGAGGTGACCTCGGCGGTGTCGCGGCCGGTGCGGCGCGCGAGATCGTCCACCAGCCGGGTGGTGTCGCCGAGGGTGGCCGACATGAGCAGGAACTGGGCGCGCGGCAGCTCGATCAGCGGAACCTGCCAGGCCCAGCCGCGCTCGGGATCGGCGTAGTAGTGGAACTCGTCCATGACGACCAGGCCGATGTCGGCGCCTGCGCCCTCGCGCAGGGAGATGTTGGCGAGGATCTCTGCGGTCGCTGCGATGATCGGGGCGTCGGCATTGACCGCCGCGTCGCCGGTGACCATGCCGACGTTGTCGGCGCCGAAGATCTCGCACAGGTCGAAGAACTTCTCGCTGACCAGGGCCTTGATCGGCGCGGTGTAGACGCTGCACTCACCGCGCGCCAGCGCCGCAGCCATCGCGGCGGTCGCGACCAGGCTCTTGCCTGACCCGGTGGGGGTCGAGAGCACGACGTTCGAGCCGGCGACGCACTCGAGGATCGCCTCGTCCTGCGCCGGGTACAACGTCAGCCCGCGGGACTCGACCCAGGTGCTGACCGCCTCGTACACCGCGTCCTCGTCGGCATCGGCACCCTCGGCAGGCAGCAGATCGATGAGTCTCACACCGCATTGTCTCGCGGGGGCCCCGCGCCGATCACAGCGACCACGGCAGCGTCGCCGTCAGCGCTAAGCAAGCGCTCACCTTCGCGGTAGTGTCGTCGCCATGAGAGCTGTGCAGATCACGTCCCTCGACGGTCCCGAAGCAGTCGAGCTGGTCGACGTCGACGAACCCACGCCGAACGACGGTCAGGTTCTGATCCGTGTCAGGGCGGCCGGGGTCGCGTTTCCCGAGGTGCTGCAGAGCCGCGGCCAGTACCAGATGAAGCCCGATCTCCCCTTCACCCCGGGCGCCGAGATCGCCGGCGAGGTCATCAGCGCACCTGATGGTTCCGGATTCGCGCCCGGTGACCGGGTGGCGGCCCTGTGCCTGCTGGGCGGATTCGCCGAGCAGGCCGTCGCACCGGTCGACACCACCTTCGCCCTGCCCGATGCGATCTCGTTCGAGCAGGGCGCGTCGATCATCTTCAACTACGGCACCGCCTACTTCGCGCTGATCGAGCGCGGCGGATTCCGGCCCGGTGAATCGGTGCTGGTGCACGGCGCAGCCGGCGGCATCGGCACTGCTGCGATC
>JBBSRN010000029.1:0-15144 GCA_038242985.1 Propionibacteriales bacterium
CCGGGGCCGCTCCGGAGACGGCACGGGTGAGTCGTTCGGCGGAACGACGAGTGACTCGTGCCAGCCGTTCGACCGGCGAGCTCGCACTCGCCCGCCGGGTGACGCTGAAAGCCGCGATGGGCCGCCCCGTGTGGTCGAACGCGCACGCCGCCACCGACTGCATGCCCTCGGTGATCAGGCCGTCCTCGAGCGCCCAGCCCCGCCCTCGCTCGTCGCGGAGCGTGTCGCGCAGGTCCTCGAGCGAACCGATCCCTCGCTCGGTCCGCTGGATGAACGACCGCGACGCCGGGAACAGGGCCCCTACCTGCGAGTCCGCCAGGTGCGCCAGCATCGACCGCCCGTTCGCCGTCAGGTGCGCCGGCAGCCGCACCCCCACATCGGTGACGAGCATGATGGGGACCCGGCGCTGCGGCGGTTGCTCCTTCAGCAGGTAGAGGGTCTCGGCGCCGTGCAGGATGCCCAGGTGCGCGGTCTCCCCCGTGGCCGAGGCGAGTCGCTTGAGGATGGGTCGGGCCAGCAGCTCGAGGGGCTCGTGCCGCAGGTAGGCCGAGCCGATCTCGAAGGCGGACAGTCCCAGTGCGTACGTGTTCTCCGCCACGATGTGGGTCACGAAGGACCGCTGCACCAGCACCTCGAGCAGGTGGTACGTCGAGGACCGTGGCATCTGCAGATCCCTGACCAGGGTGGCCACCGGGACCGGCTGCGAACGACCGGCCAGGTACAGCAGCACGTCGAGAGCGCGACCGACTGCCGGCGATGTGCTCGTCACCACATTCCACCTCAGATCTCGTATCCGAGATGGTACCCGCGGTCGGGGTCTGGTGCCGTCCGCGCGGACGAGATGTGCTGGAGCGATCCGCCGCACCCCTCGCCCGAAGGACAGATCATGACGACCACCAGTGGACCCCGTACCGTCACCGCTGCTCGTGGAACCGAGCTGTCGTGCAAGGGCTGGCAGCAGGAGGCGGCGCTCCGCATGCTCATGAACAATCTCGATCCCGAGGTCGCCGAGCACCCCGAGGACCTGGTCGTCTACGGCGGGACGGGACGCGCTGCCCGCAGCTGGCCGGCCTTCGACGCGATCGTCCGCACGCTGCGCGACCTGGAGGACGACGAGACGATGCTGGTGCAGTCCGGCAAGCCGGTCGGCGTCTTCCGGACGAACGTGTGGGCGCCGCGGGTGCTCATCGCGAACTCGAACCTGGTCGGCGACTGGGCGAACTGGGAGCACTTCCGCAAGCTCGAGGCGGAGGGCCTGATGATGTACGGCCAGATGACGGCCGGCTCCTGGATCTACATCGGCACCCAGGGCATCCTCCAGGGGACGTACGAGACGTTCGGCGCCGTCGCGCGCAAGCGCTTCGGCGGCACCCTGGCCGGGACGATCACGCTGACCGCCGGCGTCGGCGGCATGGGCGGTGCCCAGCCCCTCGCGGTGACCATGAACGAGGGTGTCGCGATCTGCATCGACTGCGACGAGTCCCGCATCGATCGACGCATCGCCACCCGCTACCTGGACACCAAGGCGCCCTCGATCGATGAGGCACTGGCCCTGGCGACCGAGGCACGTGACGCCAGGCAGCCGCTGTCCATCGGCGTCGTCGGCCACGCCGCCGAGATCCTGCCAGAGCTCCTGCGCCGGGAGGCACCGATCGACATCGTGACCGACCAGACGTCAGCGCACGATCCGCTCGCCTATCTGCCGATCGGCGTGGACCTGGCGGACATGAAGGCGATGGCCGAGAAGGATCCGGCCGAGTTCACCCGACGGGCCCAGGCGTCGATGGCCCAGCACGTCGAGGCCATGGTCGGATTCATGGACCGGGGCGCCGAGGTGTTCGACTACGGCAACTCGATCCGCGACGAGGCCCGCACCGGCGGTTGCGACCGTGCGTTCGCGTTCCCCGGATTCGTCCCGGCGTACATCCGGCCCCTGTTCGAGGAGGGCCTCGGCCCGTTCCGGTGGGTCGCCCTGTCCGGCGATCCGCAGGACATCGCTGCCACCGACCGAGCCCTGCTCGAGCTGTTCCCGGACAACGAGCACCTGCACCGGTGGATCACCCTGGCCTCTGCGAAGGTCGCCTTCGAAGGACTGCCGGCCCGCATCTGCTGGCTGGGCTACGGCGAGCGCCACCTCGCCGGACTCAAGTTCAACGAGATGGTCCGAAGCGGCGAGCTGTCGGCGCCCATCGTGATCGGCCGCGATCACCTGGACTCCGGCTCGGTCGCGTCCCCGTACCGCGAGACCGAGGCGATGGCCGACGGATCGGACGCGGTGGCCGACTGGCCGCTGCTGAACGCCCTGGTCAACACCGCCTCCGGCGCCTCCTGGGTGTCGCTGCACCACGGCGGCGGCGTCGGGATGGGGCGGTCCATCCACGCCGGCCAGGTCTGTGTCGCCGACGGCTCCGACCTCGCCGCGCAGAAGCTCGAACGTGTCCTCACCAACGATCCCGGCATGGGCGTCATCCGCCACGTCGACGCCGGCTACGAGCACGCCAACGCGGTGGCAGCAGAACGTGGCGTCCGCGTCCCGATGCAGGAGACGCAGTGACCTCGTTCGAGACGCTGTGGACCTCGATCGAGCCGGTCGGGCGACACCGTGGGACCGGCGGGTATCGACGCTTCGCCTGGACCGACGCCGACCTGACCCTGCGGGAGTGGTTCCACGGAGCCGCTGCCGCACGGGGCATGACGAGCGAGGAGGACCGCAACGCGAATCTCTGGGCCTGGCTGATGCCGGCCGGATGGACCGGCGATCCGTCCGACGCCTTCGTCACCGGCTCGCACCTGGACTCGGTGCCTGACGGCGGCGCGTTCGACGGGCCGTTGGGCGTGGTGTCGGCGTTCGCGGCGATCGACGAGCTGCGGGCTCGGGGCGTCACACCGCGCAGGCCCATCGCCGTCGCAGCGTTCGCCGACGAGGAGGGGGCACGCTTCGGGGTGGCGTGCGTCGGCTCGCAGCTGAGCACCGGAGCGCTCACGGCCGATCGTGCCCGCGCCCTGACCGACGCCGACGGCATCACCCTGGCCGCGGCCCTGCGCACGGCCGGCCGGGACCCGGAGCATCTCGGGGTGGATCCACGACTGGCCGACCGGGTGGGCGTCTACGTCGAGCTGCACGTCGAGCAGGGTCGCGCGCTCGACCTGGTGGACCGGCCGCTCGCGGTGGCCTCCACCATCTGGCCGCACGGTCGGTGGCGCTTCACGCTCGACGGCCAGGCCAACCACGCCGGAACCACCCGACTGGTGGATCGCCACGATCCCATGCTGGCCTTCGCCTCGACGATCCACCAGGCTCGCAGCTCCGCGGCCGAGCACGGGGCCGTCGCCACCTTCGGCAAGGCGATCCTCGCCCCCAACGGCGCCAATGCCATCGCCTCGCAGGTCCAGGCCTGGCTGGACGCCCGCGCTGCCGACGCCGCGACCCTGGCGGCAGTCGTCGACGACATCGCCGGGGCAGCCCGTCAGCTCGGCGCCGAGGACGGCGTCGCGGTCACGGTGGACATCGAGTCGCAGACGCCGATCGTGATGTTTCCCGAGGCACCCCGGCAGCGGGTGATCGCCGCCCTGTCCCATCGCGGCGATCTGCCGGTGCTGCCCACCCAGGCGGGCCACGATGCCGGCATCCTCTCGGCCGTCGTGCCGACCGCCATGGTGTTCGTCCGCAATCCCACCGGCATCTCGCACTCCCCCGAGGAGTTCGCCGAGATGGCGGACTGCCACGTCGGGGTCGCCGCGCTCACCGACCTGATGGCCGACTGGGTCTCGGGGTAGCGACGTGACCTCATGAGCAGCGACCGACCGACCCGCTGGTGGTTGGAGCACGCGTGGATCGGCGACGTCGTCGAGCACGGCGTGCTCGTGCAGGCCGACGACGGGATCATCACGAGCGTCTCGTCCGGCCGCGCGCGCACCGAGGCCGACGTCAGGCTCGACGGGTTCACCGTTCCCGGCCTGGCGAACGCCCACTCGCACGCGTTCCACCGCGCCCTGCGTGGCCGGACCCAGCAGGATTGTGGATCGTTCTGGACCTGGCGTGAGCTCATGTACCGAGCCGCTGGCCGACTGGACCCCGACTCCTACCTTCGACTCGCACGCGGCGTCTACGCCGAGATGGCCCTCGCTGGGGTCACGGCCGTCGGTGAGTTCCACTACCTGCACCACCGCGAGCACGGCCGACCGTACGCCGATCCGAATGCGATGGGCCACGCGTTGGTCGAGGCCGCCAGCGCGGCCGGGATCCGTCTCACCCTGCTCGACACCTGCTATCTCAGCTCGGCCCCCGACGGCTCGGGGCTGCAGGACGGGCCCCAGCAACGGTTCGGTGACGGGAGCGGTGACCGGTGGGCCGATCGGGTCGAGGCGTTGCACCAGGACCTGTCCGCCGCCGGCGCCGACCGGGTCGTCGTCGGCGCTGCACTGCACTCCGTGCGCGGGGTGCCGATCGAGCACATGCCCGCCGTCGTGGAGTGGGCCGAGCACCATCGGGCGCCCCTGCACGTGCACTCCTCGGAGCAACCGCGCGAGGTCTCCGAATCCCTGGCCGCGCATGGCCGGACCCCGACTGCGGTGCTTCGTGACGTCGGCGCGCTCGGTGCGCGCACGACGAGCGTCCACTCGACCCACCTGACCGACCAGGATCTGCTCGATCTGTCGACGACGCGCACCGGAACCTGCTTCTGCCCCACCACCGAGCGGGACCTCGGCGACGGCGTCGGTCATGCGCCGGCCCTGCTCGCCTCGGGGGCGCTGTTCAGCCTCGGATCGGACAGCCATGCCGTGATCGACCTGTTCGAGGAGGCCCGCGCCGTCGAGCTCGACGAACGCCTCGCCCGGGGCGAACGCGGTCTCATCGGCGCCGCCCGCCTGCTCGACGCCGCGACGTTCGACGGACAGCAGGCCCTCGGATGGACCACCGCCGGCCGGCTGGCCGTGGGACACCGGGCCGATCTCGTCACCATCGACCTGGAGTCGGTGCGCACCGCCGGCGGCGAGCCCAGCCCCGAGACGGCCGTCTTCTCGGCCTCGGCCCCCGATGTGCGTTCGGTGGTCGCGGATGGCCAGCTGATCGTGGAGAACGGCCGCCACCGGCTCGTCGAGCACCCGGCCCATGAGCTGCGTGACGCGATCCTCGCGATCATGGAACCCCGTCCCCCCTCGATGGAGGTCCGCCCGTGACCACCCTGTTCACCCACATCGGCGAGCTCGTGACGAACGATCCCGCGGTCGGCGACGAGACGCCGCTCGGCCTGCTGCACGACGCGGCGATCCTCGTCGAGGACGGGCAGGTCCGCTGGGTCGGTGCAGCGGCCGACGCACCCGCTGCGGGCAACCTGCACGACTGCGGCGACGCGGCGGTCATCCCCGGGTTCGTCGACAGCCACGCCCACCTGGTGTTCGCCGGTGAGCGCTCGGCGGAGTTCGCGGCGCGGATGAACGGGGAGAAGTACGGCGCCGGCGGCATCGCGACGACGGTGGCCGCGACCCGCGCGGCGAGCGACGACGCCCTGGACGCCAACGTGGCCCGGTACGCCGGCGAGCTGCTGCGCGCCGGCGTCACGACGTTCGAGTGCAAGAGTGGGTACGGACTCGATGTCGCCACCGAGCTCCGGTCGCTGCAGATCGCCGAGCGACACACGCCGGAGACCACCTTCCTCGGAGCCCATGTCGTGCCGCGCGACCATGCCGGCGACCGTGATGCATACGTCCGCCTGGTCGCCGGCGAGATGCTGACCGCGTGCGCCCCGCACAGCCGGTGGATCGACGTCTTCTGCGACCAGGGCGCCTTCGACGCCGACGAGGCACGCGTCATCCTGACCGCGGGGATCACCGCAGGCCTGCTGCCTCGACTGCACGCCGGCCAGCTGGCGTACGGACCGGGCGTCCAGCTCGGGGTCGAGCTCGGTGCGGCCTCCATCGACCACTGCACGTTCACGTCCGACGACGACGTGGAGGCGTTGGCCGCATCCGCAGGCACCACGGTGGCGACGCTCCTGCCGGGGGCGGAGTTCTCCACCAGGGCGCCATGGCCCGACGGCGGCCGGCTCCTCGACGCCGGGGTCGTCGTCGCCCTGGCCACCGACTGCAACCCGGGCAGCTCCTTCACGTCCAGCATGGCGTTCTGCGTGGCGGTCGCCGTCCGCGACATGGGCCTGTCGCCCGCCCAGGCGATGTGGGCCGCCACGGCCGGCGGGGCTGCGGCCCTGCGCCGCCCCGACGTCGGCACGCTGTCAGTCGGTGCACGCGCGGACTTCTGCGTGCTCGACGCACCGTCGTACGTGCACCTGGCCTATCGACCCGGTGTTCCGTTGGTGCGCGACGTCATCCGGTCCGGGGAGCGGTGCTGAGGGGCGGCAGCAGCTTGCCCGGGTTCAGCAGGCCCAGGGGGTCGATGGCGCGTTGGATGGATCGGGAGACGTCCATCGCGACAGCACCGATCTGGTGCTCCAGCCAGTCCCGCTTCAGCACGCCGATGCCGTGCTCACCGCTGATGGTCCCGCCGAGCGCGACGGCCGCGCGGAAGACCTCTTCGGCGGCGGCCCGGACCGGGGCGGGGATGCCGTCGTGGGCGCGGTCGAACACGAACATCGGGTGCAGGTTCCCATCGCCGGCGTGCGCCACGGTCATGATCGACACGTCGTGACGCACCGCTGTCGCCTCGATCTGCGCGATCAGCGTGGACAGCTGCGACACCGGGACGCCGACGTCCTCGACCAGGCACGCGCCCTGCGCCTCGGCAGCGGGGTAGGCCATCCGCCGGATGTCCAGCAGCTGCTGCGCCTCGGCTGCGGAGCCGGAGACGATGACGTCCTCGGCGACGCTGTCCTCGCACAGCCGGGCGATGTGGGCGGCGATCTGCTCGGCGTCGGTCCCGTCGGCCTGGGCGATGAGCATCGCCCGGCTGCTCGCGAGCCCCATCGGATGCAGCTGGTCGATGGCGCGGAGCGTGGGCGCGTCCATCAGCTCGAGCAGGCTCGGTTGCAGCCGCGCCTGCACGATCGCTGCCACGGCGGCGCCGGCTCGTTCCAGGCTGGGGAACCGGGCCGCCACCGTGATGGCGTCGCGGACCGGGACCGGTTGCAGCCGGACGGTCACCGCCGTGATGATGCCGAGCGTCCCTTCCGAGCCGACGAACAGGCCGGTCAGGTCGTACCCGGCCACGTCCTTGATCGTCTGCCCTCCCGTCACGAGCAGTCGACCGTCGGCGAGGACGATCTCCAGCCCGAGCACGGACTGGCGGGTCACGCCGTACTTGACGCAGCGCAGGCCCCCCGCGTTGGTCGCCGCGTTCCCACCGATGGTCGAGATCTCGAAGCTCGACGGATCCGGCGCGTACATCAGGCCGTGGGCACGGGCCGCCCGGTCGACGTCGGCGGTGATGACCCCGGCCTCGACGATCGCGTAGCCATCGGCCGGCGACATCTCACGGATCGACGTCATGCGCGACGTGCAGAGCACCACGCAGCCCGGGACCGCCGACGCGCCGCCGGCCAGGCTCGTCCCGCTGCCGCGCGGCACGACGGCGAGGCGATGCCTGGTGGCCCACCGCATGACCACGACGACGTCGTCGACCAGCTGCGGGAGGACGACCGCCAGCGGCATCGCGCCGTCGACGACGGTGGTCTGGTCCTGACGGTAGGACTCCATCACGTCGACATCGACGATGAGCCGACAGCTCGGATCGAGCAGGTGCTCGAGCTCGTCCACGGGCGCTGGTGCGCCGTCGCTCATGCCGGGACGACCTCGATGGGCAACGACGTCCAACCGCGCAGCGTGTTGTGGATGAACGGCACCGGCTCGCCGGCCAGCTGGATGGACGCCACCCGCTTCGCGAGCTCGCCGTAGAGCACCTCCATCTCGAGTCGGGAGATCGGCTGGCCCACGCACTGGTGGATGCCCATGCCGAACGCGAGGTGGCCACCGGCCTGACGTTCGACCAGGAACTGGTCGGCCTGATCGCCCCACTTGCGCTCGTCGCGGTTCGCCGCACCGGGAAAGACCAGGAGCTTGCTGTCCTCGGGCAGCTGCACGCCGTGCAGCTCGACGTCGCGCGACGTCGTGCGGAAGAAGGACTGGAAGGGAGACTCGAACCGCAGCGCTTCGTCGATGGCGAACCGGGTCAACCGCGGATTCTGGCGGATGACCTCCCACTGGTCGGGCCGGCTGGCCAGGCAGGCCAGGGTGTTGCCGATCGAGATGACGGTGGTGTCCAGGCCCGCCGACAGCAGCGCCCGGACCAGCACGGCGGCCTGCTCGGGTTCGATCTCGCCGGCATCGGCGTGCGCCCAGATCTTCGCGCCGAGGCCGTCGGGCGCCAGATTCTCCCGAGCGCAGTTTGCCGTGACCCACTCGATGGTGTGCGCACCGGCGGCCATGTAGTGCTCGTACCGGGCGTCCTCTGGACCGAACTGCGAGAAGTTCATCGCTCCGTGCGACAACAGGTTCTCCTCGCGCCCGTCGCGAGGGATGCCCACCGCATCGCCGAACACGCGCAGGGGGAACAGCTCGGCCAGGTCCGTGACGCCGTCGAAGACCCGCTCGTCGAGGATGCGATCGATCAGTGGCGTCGCGAACTCCTGGAACGCGGCCCGCAGCGTGCGGATGTTGCGCGGGCTGATCACGTCGGCCATGACCGCGCGCAACGGGGTGTGCAACGGCGGATCGGAATCGAGGATGCCGGGCTTTCGCCACGGCGGCTGGTGGTGGTAGTTGCGCGGGCCCACGCCCGCCCCGGAGATGAACGTCTCGTGATCGACGAGGATCTCGCGCACCTCCTCGAAGCGGGTGAAGGCCGGGACGCCGTACTTCTCCAACCACACCGCCGGGCCGGCATCACGCATCCGCCCGAAGAGCTCGTACGGATCCCGGAGGTTCTCATCGGAGTACGGATCGTCGTCCAGCACCGACATCTCGAGCTCAGCTGACGTTGACATCGTGGTCCTCCCGAACGCGGTCATGGGGCTTCGTAGGCTAGGAGTGTGGCACCTGCAGCACAACGAGAGTTCTCACCGGTTGAGAAAACAGATTGATCCCGGCGCCGCGGTTCTCCACCATGTACTCATGACGGACATCCCAGTTCACCTCGGCGACGACCCCCTGACGCTCGCCGATCTCGTCGAGGTGGCCCGGCATGGGCGCGTCGTCTCCATCGCCGACGGCGCCGCGGAGCGGCTGGTCCCCAGTCGGGCCTGGGTGCAGTCCGTCGTCGACGGCACCGCCGGAGGGTCCGAGGAACCGATCTACTCGATCAACACCGGATTCGGTTCCCTGGCCGGCCGGCAGGCCTTCGCCGATCCGCGGGACGCCGCCGAGCTGTCGCGCCGGTTGGTCCTGTCCAACACCGTCGGCGTCGGCCGCTACGTCGATGAGGAGGTCGTGCGGGCCACCATGCTCATCCGCGCGACCAGCCTGCTCAGCGGGTGCTCGGGGGTGGACGTCGCGCTCGCCCAGATCCTCGTCGACATGTTGAACGGCGGCGTGTTCCCCGCCGTCCCGGAGTACGGCTCGCTGGGGGCCTCCGGCGACCTCATCCCGTTGGCGCACGTGGCGATCGTCCTGTCGCGGCCGCAGGAGGGCGACGACGAACCGCTGGACTCCGGCGAGGCGTGGCTCGACGGACAGATCGTCAGCGGTGTGGTCGCCATGGCGGCGGCCGGCGTCGACCGCGTCGCCCTCGGCGCGAAGGACGGACTGGCTCTGCTGAACGGCACCTCGTTCTCCTGCGCCCAGGTCGCCCTCGCCCTGCACGACGCCGAGAACCTGCTCGAGACCAACCAGATCACCGCGGCCATGTCCATCGAGGCGCTGCGCGGCTTCGGCGACGCGTTCATCGCCGAGCTGCACGAGGCGCGCGGCCAGCGCGGCCAGATCGAGGTCGCTGCCCGCCTGCGCGAGCTGCTGCACGACGCCGAGCTGGTGGACGGCGACCGTGAGCACGACCCCTCGAGGCAGCCCCCGCAGGACGCCTACTCGCTGCGATGCGTGCCGCAGGTCCTCGGAGCGGTGAAGGACACCCTGGCGTTCGTCCACGGCATCGTGGCGAACGAGATGAACGCCGCGACCGACAATCCGCTGGTCTTCCCTGCCCTGCCCCGGCCGCTGAAGGCCGTCTCGGGCGGAAACTTCCACGCCGAGTACCTCGCCTTCGCCGCGGACTTCCTGTCCATCGTCGTCACCGAGATCGGCAGCATCACCGAGCGACGCGTCTTCCGACTCGATGACGGCACCCTGAACCGGGGGCTCCCGGACATGCTCGTGGACAGCGAGCAGGTGGGGATGGACTGCGGATACATGGTGCCGCAGTACCTCGGTGCGGCGTTGGTCTCGGACTGCAAGACGCTGGCTCATCCGGACTCGGTCGACTCCATCCCGACCTGCGCGAACCAGGAGGATCACGTGTCGATGGCCAACAATGCGGGCCGGCACGCCCGGCAGATCGTCGCGAACATCGAGGTCGTCGTGGGGATCGAGCTGTTGATGGCGACCCAGGCGCTCGATCTGCGTCTTCGTGGCGACGAGGTGACCCTCGACGGCTTGTCCACCGCATCGCGCGCCGTCCACACGCTGGTGCGCTCGAGCAAGGCCCGCGACGGCCGCGACCTGAGCTATCTGAAGCAGGACGTGGTGCTGTACCCGTGGGTGCGCCGCGCCACCGAGCTCGTCCACGATGGCGACGTGGTCGCCGCGGTGCAGGTGCGAGCATGAACGCCACCGCCGAGCTGCTGTCCGTGCGGGTCGTCGACCTGCAGTCGGTGGCCGACCGCATCGTGACGCTGGAGCTGGAGTCGGTCGACGGATCGGACCTGCCGCCGTGGACACCGGGCTCGCACCTGGACGTGCACCTGGCCGACGGGATGGTCCGCCAGTACTCCCTGACGACGTCGCCGTCGTCCGGCCGGTGGCGGCTGGGCGTGCTGCACGAGCTGGAGAGCAGGGGCGGCAGCACGTTCGTGCACCAGCAGCTGGCTGCGGGCGACACGATCAGCGTCACGGCGCCGCGGAACACCTTCTCCTTCGCGCTGCGCGACCGACCCGTCGTCCTGGTCGCCGGTGGCATCGGGATCACCGCCCTGCTGTCCATGGCCGCCGAGGCGAGCGCGCGAGATCACGACTGGACGTTGCTGTACCTGTCGCGGTCTCCTGAGTCGACCGCATTCCGCGAGGAGCTGGCCGGCTACGGCGACCGCGTGCGGCACCACTTCGACAGCGTGGACGGGATCGTCGACCTGGCCGAGGTGCTCGGCCAGGTGGGCGGGCCATCGGCCGACGTCTACGCCTGTGGCCCCGAGGGTCTGCTGGCCGCGCTCGAGGCCTACGCGACCACCCAGTCCGCCATGCACCTGACGGTCGAGCGGTTCAGTCCCACCGGGGACGCCGGACCCCGGGCCGGCGATCACGGATTCGTGGTCGAGCTGGCCGACGGCACCGAGATCGACGTGACCGCCACCGAGACGATCCTCGAGGCCCTCACCCGGGAGGGCATCCCCGTGCTCAGCTCGTGCCAGGAAGGCACCTGCGGGACGTGCGAGACGGCGGTGCTCGACGGGGTGCCGGACCATCGGGACCACGTGCTCAGCGTTGAGGAGCGGGCGAGCGGGGAGATGATGATGCCCTGCGTTTCACGGTGTGCCGGTGCTCGCCTCTGCCTCGATCTGTGATCGACGTGGAGTGAATCCACGCCGGCGTCCTACCCGGCGAGCTCGTGTCCCAGGTCGCCGGCGGCATCGCGCAGCAGGCGCAGCGACCGTTGGATCCAGCGATCGCTGCCACACCGGCCCTCCGGTCCGGCGACGGTCAACGAGCACGCCACCTCGCCGGCGGAGATCACCGGTACGGAGACCGCCACGGTGCCGGGCTGGAACTCACCGCGCGAGACCGTGAAGCCGACCTTGCGGGCCTGCTCGAGCAAGGCCGGGATCGCGTCGGGGCCCGGCGTGCTGTCCGAGAACGGCCGCATGCGCGAGACCACGAGATCGACGATGGCCCGCGGCGCGTAGGCCAGCAGGATCCGCTGCCCGGCGCCGGCATGCAGCGGGAGCAGCTCGTTGACGCGGAACGCGGACCGCTCCGAGTGCGGGCTGATCACCTGGCGCAGGCAGATCGCCTGCGATCCGGCTCGCACGGCGACGACCGAGGTCTCCGACGTCTGGTAGGTCAGATTCTGCAGGTACGCGGTGCCGACCTCGACGAGCCGGGTGTGGGTCAGGTGCTGGCCGGAGATGTCCAGCAGCCGCCAGCCGGGGAGGTAGGCGCCGCCCGACTCCTCGACGAGCGCGTACTCCCGCAGTGATCGGATGTAGCGGTAGACCGTCGACGGCGGGATGTCGAGCTCGGCGGCGATCTCGGCGACCGTCGCCTCGCCGCTGCGAGCGACCGCGATCAGGACGTCCAGGCCGCGGGCGAAGGAGTTCTGCGGCCTGGCTTCCACCGCTTCAGACTACGGCGGATTCGGCAGATCCCGGATCTGGTCAGCTGTGCAGCAGCACGACGGGAATCGCGAGGATCGCGAGAATCAGCAAGGCTGCCGAACTCGGCATCACGGTGGTTGCCGAAGGCATCGAGAGTCAAGCGGAGCTTCTGGTTCTGAAGGCTGCCAGAATCCGCTTGTTCCAGGGCTTTCGGTTGGCGCAGTCCACCTTCGAAGCGCTCCGCAACTGCGCTTCTCATCGGTTCCCGTCGTCACCCGTGATCGTTGAGCCCTCGCAGTCACCTGCCTCCCATGAGCCGAACCCTGGCCGGTCTGGCAGTAGCGTGTGCCGATGGAATCAAAGTTGAACGAAGGGTGCTCCACCGTGACTTCTGCTGAGCGACCCCTCGACAGCGCGCAGGCGTGGCGTGAGGGATATCCCTACGACGCCAAGATCAGCCGGCGGGCCTATGAGAAGGACAAGCGTGCGCTGCAGATCGAGCTGCTGAAGCTGCAGCGGTGGGTCCGCGACGACGGACAGAAGATCGCCATCCTTTTCGAGGGCCGCGACGCCGCCGGAAAAGGGGGTTCGATCAAGCGCTTCACCGAGCATCTGAACCCCCGCGGCGCCCGAGTGGTCGCCCTCCCGGTTCCCACCGACACCGAGAAATCGCAGTGGTACTTCCAGCGCTATGTAGCCCATTTGCCCAGCGCCGGCGAAATCGTCCTGTTCGACCGCAGCTGGTACAACCGAGCCGGCGTCGAGCGAGTGCTCGGCTTCTGCACCCCCGCGCAGTATCGGGAGTTCCTGCGCTCAACCCCCGAGTTCGAACGGATGCTCGTCAACTCCGGGACCCGGCTGATCAAGTTGTGGTTCTCAGTCAGTCAGGCCGAACAGGCCGCACGCTTTCAATCCCGTTCCACCGACCCGGTGAAGCAATGGAAGTTGTCCCCGACCGATCTGGCCAGCCGGAACAAGTGGAGTGCCTACACCGAAGCCAAAGAGGCGATGTTCTTCTACACAGACACCTCCTACGCCCCGTGGACGGTGATCAAGAGCAACGACAAGAAAAGGGCTCGGCTCGAAGCGATCAGGTTCGTGCTGTCCCAGTTCTCCTACGACGGCAAGGATGAAGAGGTCATCGGTCGATGGGACAACAAGATCGTGGGTAAGGCCAGCAAGATCTTCGAAGTCGGCGAAGAACCAGGCCGCCCGTTCCCGCCACTTTGAGACCGACGCCTGAGCACCCCAGGGACTGTCCTCGCGCGATCGAACCCGCCCCGTGAGCGATGCAAACTGTGGGTTCGATGGGCCGGCTGAAGCGCGCCGGTGGGCCTCTAGTGAGCTGCGCCGAGCTCGATCAGCAGGACCCCGCCGGCGATGAGTGCGATGCCGCCACTCATGACGAGCGTGAGGGGCTCCTTGAACAGCACCTTCGAGGCCACCGCGACGAGAGCCACGCCGACAGCCGCCCAGATGCCGTAGGCGGCTCCGAGCGCCAGCCCTTCAGCCAGGGCGAGGGACAAGAATGCGAGCGCAGCGAGGTATCCCAGCGTCACCGGTAAGAACCACCGACGGCGTCCGGTCGCCGCGACGCGTAGGGACAAGGTGGCAGCGACCTCGCTGAGTATCGCGATGCCGAGGTAGACCCACTCCATCATTCGGCCTTCTGCTCGGCGCGGCGGTTGGCGGCCTGGGAACCGAGCTGGATGGTCAGGACGCCGGCCATGACCAGGACCAGACCCACCCCCATCAGCGCGGTCAGGGACTCACCGAAGATGAGGGTGGAGAAGATGGCGGTGGCGGCGACGCCTATGGCCCCCCATATCCCGTAGGCGACGCCGAGTGGAAGACCCCGGGCGAGCGCGGCGGCGAGGAAGGCGAACGAGGCGAGGTAGCCCACGGCGACGACCGCATACAGCTCGCGGTTGTCGAGCGCACCCTTCAGCGCCAGCGACCCGGTCACCTCGCTGGCGATGGCCGCGGCGAGCAGGATCCATCGGGTCACGACAGGTGAGTGTGTGCGGCCTTCCACGGTCCTGATTCTCCCTGACGGACGACACGGCAGTCTTGGGGGTCGCCCCCCCGATCGGCGTGCACTCGCCACGCAGGAAGGGCTCGGGGGTGCGCTCATCCAGTCGGCCCTCGACCAGTCGGCGGGCTTCAAGAAGTCCAGACGTCAGTGATGGGTGGACGAAAGGTGCCGTGAGGACGAGGGCGCTCTGGCCGGCTGGAGCGCGGTGAGCAGGTCCTGCACCGAACTTCGACGCTTCGCGTCCCACCCGGCCATCGAGTGGCATGATGACCGATTGTCGATCGGAATGTTCACGCAGGAGGTATCGCACGTGGCGCTCAACGGACTACGACTGCTCAGCAAGCCGTCGTGGCGTCGCGCCGGACCATCGGCCATGTCCAGAGACAGAGCGTAATTCCGAATGGCCTACACGAACGTCGACATTCCGCTCGTTGTCACCGCCCGACGCGACGAGACGGCACATCACGTATCACTTGTCTTTGCCCGGCCGCCACGCTTCGACTACGCCGCCGGTGACTGGATCGATCTCGCCTTCGCTGAGGAGCTGTCCGGGGGAAGGACGTACTCGCTGTCGTCCTCGCCCACCGAGCCGGACCTTGTCATCACGTTCAAGGTGGGCCAGAGCGGCATCAAGCGGACGCTGCAGACCGCACAGCCCGGCGACACGTACCGGATGACCGCCTATGGCAACGACTACGA